>DATNBT010000155.1:0-5627 GCA_035571855.1 Vicinamibacterales bacterium | reverse complement strand
CGCCGTCCGCGTGGCTGACCCGAGTCGGATTTCCGGTTGTCCGCGCGCTTCAGGCGAAATGCCGCCGCGAGTCCGGGATGGCGCTGCGCGCCGCTCTCAACGGGAGGACAGCATGAAGATCGTCATACCGGGAGGAACGGGACAGGTCGGAACCGTGGTCGCCCGCGCCTTTCACGCAGCCGGACATGAGGTCGTCGTCCTGAGCCGCGCTCCACGCCCGAAGCCGTGGCGCGTCGCCGGCTGGGACGGATGGAGCGCCGGCAACTGGACGCGCGAGATCGACGGCGCCGACGTTGTGATCAATCTTGCCGGCCGCAGCGTGAACTGCCGGTACAACGCGGCGAACCGCCGGGAGATGATCGACTCGCGAGTGTTGTCGACGCGGATAGTCGGCGAAGCGATCGGAGCGGCACCGCATCCGCCCCGCCTCTGGCTCCAGGCCAGTACCGCGACGATTTACGCGCACCGCTTCGACGCTCCCAACGACGAGCGCTGCGGACTTCTCGGAGGACACGAACAGAACGCCCCGGACACATGGCGTTTCAGCATCGACGTGGCGCAGGCATGGGAGCGCACGTTCGACGCTGCGACGACGCCGCGGACGAGGAAGGTCGCGATGCGATCGGCGATGACGATGAGCCCCGACCCGGGCGGAGTGTTCGACACGCTGCTCGCGCTCGTGCGGTACGGCCTGGGCGGGCGTTCGGGTGATGGCCGGCAGTTTGTCTCGTGGATCCACCACGAGGATTTCGTCGCGGCCATCAGGTGGCTGATCGACCGCGAGGAGTTCGAAGGCGTCGTCAATCTCGCGTCTCCGAATCCGGTTCCGAACGGCGAATTCATGCGCGCCATTCGCGCAGCGTGGGGAATGCCTGTTGGATTGCCCGCATCCGAATGGATGCTCGAAGTCGGCGCCGTCTTCCTGAAGACGGAGACGGAGCTCATTCTGAAGAGCCGCAGAGTCGTTCCCGGGAGGCTGCTCGAAAGCGGGTTCACCTTTCGCCACCCGCTCTGGTCTGAGGCCGCGCGGGATTTATGCGGCCGCGCGAGGCAGCAATTGAAAGCGGCATGACATTCTGCCATCCTGCACTGCTGCCATCCTGCAATGGTTGACTTCGACCCCAGCCCCCTCGCTCCCCGGCAGACCGAGGAAGAACAGGCTCGCGATCGCGACCTCGGCTTCGGCGCGGTCGTCAGCCGCGAGAGCCGCCAGCGTCTCCTCAATCGCGACGGATCGTTCAACGTCGCCCGCTACGGCCTCGGCTTCTTCGAGAGCTTCGCGCCGTATCACGCGCTGCTGTCGATGTCCTGGTCCGCCTTCCTCGGCGCGGTCGTCGTCACGTACTTCGTCCTCAACTTCCTGTTCGCGATGGCGTACCTCGCGTGCGGACCCGACGCGCTCATCGGTTCGGGCCTGGGCAGCATGGGCGGGCGCTTCGGACAGGCGTTCTTCTTCAGCGTCGAGACGTTCGCGACGATCGGCTACGGGCAAATCGCGCCGAACGGCGTTCCCGCGAACATCGTCGTCACGATCGAAGCGCTGGTCGGCCTGATGTATCAGGCGCTCGCGACGGGCCTGCTGTTCGCGCGGTTCACGCGTCCGACGGCCGCCGTGCTCTTCAGCCGGCACGCGGTGATCGCGCCGTACAACGACGGCAGCGCGCTGATGTTCCGCATGGTCAACCGGCGGCGCAACGAGATCATCCAGCTCGAGGCGCAGGTGCTGTTCAGCGCGATGGTCGCGGACGGACGGGGAGGCGCGACGAGGAAATACACGCTGCTGCCCCTCGAGAGAAACAAGGTCACGTTCTTCCCGCTGTCGTGGACGGTCGTCCATCCGATCGACGGCGCAAGCCCGCTCGCGGGACAGACGCGCGAATCGATTGCCGCGGCGCAAGGCGAGATTCTCGTGCTGCTGTCCGGCACCGACGAGGCGCTGGAGCAGACGGTCCACGCGCGCTCGTCGTACAAGGCGGAAGAGATCGTCTGGAACGCGCGCTTCCGATCGATGTTTCTCGAGACCGACGCGCGGTCGCGCGTCGCCGTCGACATCACACGCGTACACGAAATCGAACGACTGCAGTGACGCGTGTGCCGGACGGCAGGCGTCCTGCGCCCGGCATCGCGCGTTCGTAGTCGAACACGGCGCCGGCCGCGACGCCCTTCCGCTGCAACGGCATGATCGAGACGCCGGCGAACAGCCGTCCCGTCGGGTCGCGATAGTCCGACAGCGCGCCGTCCCGTCTGAGCCTGCCGTCGTGCCGCGCGCCGACGTGGACGCCGAAGATCTCCCGCCAGGAAGCTTCGACCTGCGCCTCGAACACCGGCCGCCAGTCGTCGACGTGCGCGGCGCCCGCGCGCCCGGTCAGCGCGATCGTCAGTGACGGACTCACCGGCTGTGTGATCGCGAAGCCGGCGCCGACGACGACGCCGCTTTGCGGTCCGGGCGGAGAAACCGACAGACGTTCGAGTGACGCGTCAGCAAGAAGCCAGAGAATCGCGGAAGCGGCGAGCATGTAGGCCTGCGCTACTATAGAGCCGGTGATGCGATTGCTTCTGTCGCCGGTTCTGGCCGCCGCGCTCGCGCTGGCCGGCCAGTGGCTCAACACGCCGACGACGGGCATGCCGAAGACGCCGGAGGGCAAGGTCGACGTCAACGCGCCCGCGCCGAAGGCCGCCGACGGACACCCGGATCTCTCCGGCGTGTGGACCCCGAACAGCCGGCCGCTTCAGGATCTCTCCGTCGGCGTGCAGAACCGCGACGTGCCGTATCTGCCGTGGGCCGCGGATCTCACGAAGCAGCGCGCGGGCGGCGCGAAAGGCAAGGACGATCCCGCCGCGTACTGCGTGCCGGGCATGCCCAAGCTGATCTACCTGCCGTACCCCTACAAGATCTTCCAGATGCCCGGCGTGACGGTGATCCTCTACGAAGGCTTCACGACGTTCCGGCAGATCTTCACCGACGGACGTCCGCTGCCGAAGGATCCGCAGCCCTCGTGGATCGGCTATTCGGTCGGCAAATGGGACGGCGACACGTTCGTCGTCGACACGATCGGCGTCAACGAGAAGACCTGGATGGACAACGCGGGACGGCCGCACAGCGACCAGCTCCATACGATCGAGCGCTATCACCGCAGAAATTTCGGGACGATGGAGGTGACGCTGACGATCGACGATCCAAAGACGTATGCACGTCCGTGGACCGTCGATCTGAGTCCGTCACGACTGGTGGTGGGTCAGGATCTGCTCGAGTACGTCTGCACCGAAAACAACCGCGACGTTCCGCACCTGTTCGGGGACGGCCAGAAGTAGCGTCCGCCTTCAGGCGGACTAGTTGTCCTCCGGCTTCTCCTGCACCGAATCGATGACGAGCACTTTCATCGGGCGCTTGCGCTGTTCGAGCTTCAGTCCGAGCTGCCTGTTGATCGCGTCCGGCAGCGACAACGCCCCCGTCGGGTCCGCCGCGTCGGCGGCGCCGGGGGCCGGCGCCGGACCGTCGCCGCCGCGCCCGCCACGCCCCTGATTGACCAGCCCGATCGGCGAGAAGGTCAGCGTGAAATCGTAGGAGCCGTCGAGTCCCGTCTTGTTCTCCACCGGGACGCGGATGTAGCCGCCGGCGATACGCTGCAGGTTCTCGGCAAACTGGTCCATCGTCATGTTTTTCACGGTGACCATGCGTCCGAGCACCTGGTTGCGCTGATCGGCCTGCCCAGTGGGCGGCCCTTCCTTGTACGCGGTCCGGTTGGCCGGATCCGCCTTCGCCATCTTCGGCTTGTCGGCGACGAGCGTGTATGCCGTCACCGGACGATCCTCGTAGTGATACTTCAGCTTGAACCGCTCGGTGACGAGCTGGCGAATCATCGCCTTCAGATCTTCGACGTCGGCATTCAGGTTCTGACCGGTGCCGCTGATGGACGTCGACGACTTCGCGACGATCGCGTACTTCGTGTCGTCCCACCATTTCGGCGTGTTGGCGACGAGGTCGTCGACGGTCAGATCCCAGGCGACCTGCATGATGATGTGGAGCGGGACGCCGGAGCCGTCGATGCGGCCGCCCTGGCAGCAGCGAAGCATCGGCGGCGCGTCGGGCTGGCTCAGCTTGATTTCGGCGACGTCGAACTCCATCGCCGGCGCGGCCGGAATGGCGGCGGCGACGCCTGGGGGATCCGGGCTCGGGTGGCTGGCGCTGTCGATGACGGTGACGGGCCGCGGCGCCTTGCCCGGCTCGAGCTTGAGTCCGAGGTCCCTTTCGACGAACTGGAAGAGGCTGACGCCGTCCGATCCGGCCCGGGCAAGAACCGGAAACGGCGTGACGGCGACATCGAAGTCCCAGTACCCCTTCAACCCGGTTTGATCCTGCACGGGGCCGTTGACGTACCCGTTGCCGATGCCGCGGAGCAAGTTGGCGAGCTCCTCGGTCGTCACGCCGCGGCACGTGCCGCGGTTCATCGGGACCGGCGGAGGCGGTTGGGGAGGCGGCACCGGCTGGCAGCCGCCGCCGGGGCCCGAGGCTTCCTTCAGCTTGTGCTTCTCTTTGCCGAGCGTCAGGACGAAGCCGCCATCGACCGAACGCGTGTCGTTGTGCAGTTTCAGCTGGAATCTCTCCGCCAGCAGCGACTGGAGCATCAGCCTGAGATTCGGTTGGGACGTGCCCTGGGGGGCCTTGGCGGCGATGTCGAACCTGTCGTACTCGACCCAGCTCGGTCCTTCGAGAATCAGCGACTGGTCGGTGACGCTGTACGCGGTGGCGATCAGATCGATCATCGAGGCGTTTCGCAGGTCGTAGCGTCCGTTGCGGAGGACGCCGCCCGTCATCCCGGGCTGGCCGGTCACCCCGTGATGATCCCGGACGCTGATGGCCGCCGCGTCGAACTTGAGGGAACTCCCGGGGGGTTGCGCGTACGCAGCGCCGGCGGCAAGCGCCAGGGCTGCAACGGCGGTGAAAACACGCCTCATTCCGGCCTCCTTATATATATAGGGAGTAAAGTACCTACGCGGATTACGGGTTCGCGCCGACACAAGTTCCGTGGATGAGTCGTTTAGACACCGGCAAGCGTCTTATAGCCGGTTCAATCTGGCGTAAGATTGCCGACGGGATGGAGGTCCCCAGAATGAAACGCACAGCTTTAATCGTGTTTACGGTCTTCGCGGCCACAGGCATCGCCCTGGCGCAGCGCGGGGCGCCAGCCCCGCCGCAGCCGCTCGAAGCGGGCGCGTCGCAGGCCGACGTCGACAAGGCACTGGTCGCCGCTCCGGCCAACCTGAAGAACGGCGCCGAAGTCATCAAGTGGTCGGCCGCTCGTCAGAGCTACACCGTTCTGCGAAAGGCGAACACGGGCAACACGCTGGTCTGCTACGACCGCTCGGGCTTCAATCTCCAGCAGCCCTTCTCGGTCGAGTGCACGCAGGCCGGCAACCTCGATCGCGTCAAGCAGAACATGATGGTCGAAGCCAAGGCGGCGGATCGCGCGGCCGCGGAGAAGGAGTTCGGCGAGCTCGAGAAAGAGGGCAAGCGAGTCAAGCCGGAGTTCGGCTCGGTCTTCTATCATCTCCAGGGACGCGACGAGGCGACGGGTCGCGGCCACATGACCGTGGCGGTCCCGGGCGCGACGACGGCGACGCTCGGT
>DATNBT010000154.1:0-8587 GCA_035571855.1 Vicinamibacterales bacterium | reverse complement strand
GATATCGCGGATGGTCCGTTCGATTTCCATCAGGGCCGTGCCCACGGCCTCGGTTTCCGCGGTGGTCAACGTCTTGTTGTCCATGCGCCGGATCGCCTGACGTTCCATCAGCTTCCTGAGCAGCTCGACGAGCGTCAACACGAGCTTGATGACCGAGCGCTGGACGTCATCCGGATCGGGATTCCAGCGCAGCGCAGGCTCGACCTTCTTCACCGTGCCCTTTGCCCGCTGGCTCTTGCGCTTGCTCGTCTTCTTCTTCTTCCTCATCGCACCGGCCGCAGGCGCCGCGGCCCTCGATTTCGTCGGCGCTTCTTCCTCGCCGGATCCGGCATGATGCGATCGATCGCGGTGAGCAGGCTCGACAGTTGGAGATACACCAGGTCCACGCCGGCGACGCCGAGGACGACGTCGCCGTTGAGGACGACGCCTTTGTTGAGCAGCTTGTCGAGCATGTCGAGCAGCGTCGCGTCCTGCGGCGGCTCGAGAATGAGATCCGCGTCCGTCGCCTGACGCGCGCGCTTAGCCATTGCCTTCGACAAAGGAGTACGGAGGCCAGGGACCGGTCAACTGCAGCGCATAACCGGCGGCCGCGATCTTCTTCGCGCGCTGTTCGACCGACTTCCTGAACCGCGGCGCCTTCGCGCGCGGCACGAGAAACGCCGCATCGAGCAGGAGACGGCTCCGGCTCTCGGGGGGAGCCGTGATCGCGCGCTGCCTGACGTCGCGCGACAACGGACGAAGCGACTTCAGCACGTCGCCGGCGGCCTTGCGCATCGCCGTCGACTGCTTGACCGACGCCGCCTGCTGCGCGCGCTTGGCGAGCAGGTAGTTGCGTCCACTCGGAGACCCCGCGGCGTCAGCCGCGGCCGGCGCTTTGCTCTGATCGAAGACGAGCCGCACGCCCCATTCTTCCTGTCCGTTCAGCCGCTTGATGAGCCGCTCCACGCGCGTCCATCCGGACCGGATCTGCGCGAGCGCGCGTTCGTCGTTTGAAAACAGCGTGAAGAGCTTCAGCGGCACGACGGCGTCGGCCCCGGCCATGAACGACCCGGTGACGGCCTCGTGCGCGACGGCGGCACGCGACACCCAGTCGAGATCGGAGAGCTTCGCGGTCAGCGGTCCTTCGCCGAATTCCGGCTGCGGTGCATCCGACACGACGAGATATCGTCCGGGCGCGATCTCGACGGCGCGCACCGCTCCCGTCCCGGGAAGTCCCGGCGGCGTCTTCGTCGTCTGGAGTGGCCCGGAAGAGGCGACGATGCAGTAAACGTAGGAGAGGGCGGAGGTCACGTGAGCTCGCCCTACTTTACATCGGGGGCTTCGATCTCCACGGCGGTGACGCCGGAATCACCCGACGACATGCTGATCGCGCCCGTGTGGCCTTTGCGGACTTCACGGAGGCGCGCGAAGACGTCCTGTTCGATTTCCGCGAACTCGTCCATGCTCAGCTCGCCGAGCTCGAGGCGCATCTGCGCGTCGAGCAGGCGCTCGCGGAGCGCGCTGTCGTCGTTGAGCTCGGCCTCGGCCACCTGCAGCAGCTTCTCGAACACGAACTTGAGGCCGTCGATGAGGAGCGAATCGAGGATGAACATAAGAGGTCCGGCTGACGCCGGACACTACCTGCCGCCGGCTAAGCCGGCTCGAGCTTCAGCCTGATATTCACGAAATTATACGGCGGCCACGGGCCCGTGTACTTGAACGTCAGGCCGTCGAGCCGGCCGGCGATGTCCTTGATCTTCCTGTCGAAGGCGTTTTCCTGGTTGCGCGAGATCAGGAACGCCGCGTTCATGATCATCTTGTCGCCGATGGGCTTGTTGATGCGCGAGGCGACCGACACGTCGCGCAGCTCGTTGAGGATGTTGGCGACGTAGCGCTCGGACCGCGACTGCAGCGCGGCGTCGACGAGCCGGCCGTACTGCATGCGGGCGAAGTAGGTCGGGCCCTTCTGCGCCGAGATTTCCTTCTTCAGCTTCGCGATGTCCTCGTCTTCGGATTCGACTTCACGCACGGCGGCTTCCGGATCCCAGAGCACCTTCAGGCCGAACTCGAGCTTGTTCTGCATCTTGTTCAGCACGTCGCCGAACGCGTCGAACGCCGACCGCAGCAGCTCGACGATGTCGTCGTGCGTCTTGAAGATGGTGCCGAACGACATCGGGATGACGGTGTGATCGTGCATGACCGTTTCGTTCACGCGCTCGTGCGCGAGCACGTTGTCGCGCGTGCTGTCGAGCACTTCGAGCGGCGCGTCCGACACGACCGCCGCGAGATTGCGGAAATGGATCGTGTAGACGTCCGGGGGGTCGGCGCCGATGCCGATCGGCCCGAAGCGCAGCGGCTTCTCCGAGCTGATGATGCAGTAGACGTACTTGCCGCGGCTCGGCGACGTGACGACGTCGCCGCGCACGGCCGGCGCGGCGGTCGCCGGGCGGCCGGTGGCGACCAGTGCGGGTTTCGTACGTGCCGCGGTCCGGCGGGATTTCGGGGCCGCTTTGGCGCGCGTCTTAGGCTTTGACTTTGGCATGCGGTTGTCCGTTCTTGGGGCCGAGCACCTTGCGGATCTCGGCGACGAGGTCTTCGGGCAGGCACGGCTTGGTGATGAAGCCGTCGCAGCCCGCGTTCTTCGCGTCGTTCGACACGCCGGTGAGCGCGTGTCCCGTGACGGCGAGGACGGGAATCTCTTTCGTGCGCTCGTCGGCCTTCAGGCGGCGCGTCGCCTCCCACCCGTCCATGACGGGAAGCGAGAGGTCCATCAGGATGACGTCCGGGTGGCTGTCCCGCGCGCGTTCGATGGCTTCCACGCCGTTGCCGGCCTGAATGATCTCGAAGCCCGAGAACTCGAGGTATTCCGCGTACATCTCCCGGGCGTCGGGGTAGTCGTCGACGAGAAGTACGACCGGTTTGCGTGCTGCTTTCTTTTTCATGGGTTATGGCCTGCCGTGCGACAGGACCAGCGTGAACGTCGATCCCTTGCCGACCTGGCTCCTGACCGAAATGTCTCCACCGATGATGTCCGCAAGGCGCTTGCAGATCGACAGACCGAGGCCGGTGCCGCCGTAGGCGCGCGTCGGCGAGTTGTCGAGCTGCTTGAAGTCCTCGAAAATTCTGGCGTGATCCTCGGGCGCGATGCCGATGCCGGTGTCGGTCACCGAGATCGCGATCGAGCGCGCGCCCTTGAGCGCTCTCGCGGTGATGGTCACGCCGCCTTCCGGCGTGAACTTGAGGGCGTTGCTCAGGAGGTTGAGCAGGATCTGCTTCACCTTCTGCCGGTCGTTGTGAATCGGCCGGAGGTCCCTCGGCAGATCCGTCGTGACCTCGAGGCGGCTGCGGCGGATGATCGACTCGAGCTCGGCGATCACTTCGCCGACCAGATCCGGCACCTTGAACTTCGACATCTGCAGCGGCATCCGGCCCGCCTCGATGCGGGAGATGTCGAGGATCTCGTTGATGATCGACAGCAGGTGCTGGCCGTTGGAGGAGATCCTCGAGAGATGGCGCTTGACCGGCGGCTCGAGCGCGCCCGCGACGCCCTGCTGCAGCATCGACGTGTAGCCGAGGATCGCGTTCAGCGGCGTGCGGAACTCGTGCGACATGTTCGCGAGGAACTGCGACTTCAGGGCCGACGCCTGCTCGAGCTCGAACGCCTGGCGGCGGAGCAGCTCGTTCTGCTGCGCGATGTCCGCCGTCGCCGCGTGCACCTTGCGCTCGAGCTCCTCCGACGACTGCTTCACCTGCTCGAAGAGCGCCTGCTTTTCCATCGCCTCGCGGCGGTCGTGGAGAATCGACACGATCGCCGTGAGCTCGCCGTGCTCGGTCATCATCTTGCCGGCGATGGCCTCGACCGGCATCGCCGCGCCCGTCTCGGGATCCGTGAGCGTCACCTCGCCCACGCGCCGCTGGTCGTCGGACAGCAGCATGCCGGAGACGAACGACGAGAAATGCGCGTCGTTCGCCTGGACGCGGCGCTGCTCGGCCTGCGACGCGCCGGCGCGCGTCGCGAACAGGCGCTCGGCCGGATCGTTCATCAGCGAGGTCGAGCCGGTCGCGTCGGTCACGACGATCGGGTCGGCCACCGAGTCGATGATCAGGTTGAGGCGATCGCGCTCGGCCGACGCCTGCATCTCGGCGAGCCGCATCTTGCGGTAGTTCTCCTCGATCTGCTCGGTCGCGCGGCGCAGGTCGCTGACGTTGCGCAGAATCGAGACGACGCCCGTGCCGTAGCGCGCGTCCTCGGTGACCGTCGAGAGCAGCTCGAAGAGCAGGTCGGAGCCGTCGACCGGATTCACGAGCAGCAGCTCGCGCCGCATCGCGCCCGTCTCTTCGATCGCCTTGCTCGACAGCGCCGACGACAGCAGCATGTTGTTCATGCCGACGGCGCCGCGGCGGCCTTCGCTCTCGTCCTCCGACGCGACGAACAGCGACCGCGCGCGCGCGTTCGCGATGAGCAGCCGGCCTTCAGGATCGGTGAGGAGAATCGGGTCCGTGACGGCGTTGACGATCGCCCGCAGCAGCGACCGTTCGTACTCCTGCTTGCGATCGCCTTCCGACAGCGCCAGCCGTCGCAGCAGCTGCGCCAGCTTCAGCGAGAAGA
Organism: Vicinamibacterales bacterium; assembly: GCA_035571855.1. Taxonomy (GTDB): domain Bacteria; phylum Acidobacteriota; class Vicinamibacteria; order Vicinamibacterales; family CAVVIG01; genus DATNBT01. Next base: position 3,999 of record DATNBT010000154.1, on the reverse strand, counting down.
CCGAGCCGAACCACTCGATGTCCGGCGACATCCGCCGCACGCCGTTCCAGAGGAGCAGGCCCAGCGCCTCGTCGTTGCCCGGCGATCCGCGCAGCGGCAGGACGTGAAACGCCTCGTTCTCGAACGGCGTCGTCGGCCGCCGGCGGCGTTCGCCGGTCGCGCCGCCGATCGCAGGAAAGAACGTGTGGCGGCGGTTGGCGAGAATCTGGATGAGGGGATGCCGCCAGTCGTCGGACGGCACCGAGAAGTTCGCGAGCACGCCCGGCGGCAGGCCGTGCGCGCCGATCGCGCTCAGCGTGTCTTCGCCCTCGCGGCGCGCGAGGCAGATGCACTGCGTGACGTTCAGGTTGTCGGCGAGCCAGTCGAGCGCGAACTTCGTACAGTCGGCGACTTCGCTCCGGTTGAGGAAGCCCTCGAGCAGTTCCAGTCGTGCGGTGTCCAGGTCGGCGGCATCGGCCCACTCCGACACCCGCCGGGTGCCGCGCGCCATGCGGGGTCTACCGACGGCGCGAAGCGCGGCGGCGCGGCGTCTGGAGCTGGGCGCGTAACGTGGCATTCTCCGCGGCGAGCTCGTCGTACGGCTTGCCCTCGACCGCCGGGCGCGACGCGGTCGCGGCCGCGCCGACGGCTTCCGAATACTTCAGATAGGTGTCGATCGAGGCGACGACGACTCGCGCTTCAACCGTGATCAGGTCGATGCCGACCAGCGATACGCGCACCCACGCGTCGATGACGATGCCCTTGTCGAGGACGCGATCGAGGACGTCGATGAGACTGCTGCCGCTTGTCGCCCGTTCTACTGCCATCGAAACTCCTCACGTCCGGCCAGGGCCGGACGCTACCTTGGTAACGTGGACCGCCTGCGGCTGGTCGTCGCCGCCAGCTGCCGTTCCAGTGCGCGCACCTGCTTCCGGAGGTCCTCGTTCTCGGCCGACAGCGTCTGCTTGCCGGGCGAGAGGTGGTGGTCGTATTTCCACCAGTCGAGCCCAATCTGCTCCGCCTTGTCGATGGAGCAGACCAGGAGGCGGATCCGGATGGTCAGGAGCTCGACTTCCGCGAGCGAAACCTTGATGTCCCCGGCAACGACCAGGCCCTTGTCGAGAATCCGGTCAAGAACCTCGACAAGACCTGTGGAACGCGGGTGCCCTTCGACTGCTGATGGCATAGGCGCGCGATTCTACCTCAGCGTCGAAACCGTTGTCGGAGCATCAGATACAGGATGACAGGCCGCATTGAGCAAGATCGGGTCCAGCTGATCCGGCCGCAAAAAGCAGTGTGCAACCCGGAAAAGGGGAACTGAATTACCTAAAGTGGGCAACTCGCTTCTCAGTCCTGAACGATTCCCTGCTCCTTGATCTTGTTCAGCAACGTCTTGTAGCTGATCCCAAGGAGGGGCGCGGCTTTGCGGCGGTTCCAGTGGACGCGGCGCAGCGTCGGGATAATCAGGTCGCGTTCGGCCTTGAGCATGGCCTGCCGCGCGACTTCCGCCAGCGACTGCGGGCCTTCGGCGGGCAGCGCATGGCCGTTTTCGCCGACCGGCGCGGGGATCGCGTCCTCTTCGTCGACGGCCTCACCGTTGTCGGACGTCGCGGCCGCGGCCATGGGAACGGCGGCGGCGACGACGGGCGCCGGCGTCGCCGCAAAGACGGGCGCGGGCACCGAGACGGCCGCCGCGGCCTGCGCGCGGCGCGTGGACGTCTGCAGCTCGCGCAGGAGCAGCGCTTCGTCCTGCAGGATCACGTAGCGCTTCATCACGTTTTCGAGCTCGCGCACGTTGCCGGGCCACGAGTAATTGAGCAGCGCGTCCTGCAGCGTCTGCGAGATCGCCGGCTCGCGCCGGTTGTAGCGCTTGGCGTAGCGCGCCGTGAAGAACTCGATCAGCTGCGGAATCTCGTCGCGCCGTTCGCGCAGCGGCGGCACGAAGACCTCGATCACTTTGAGGCGGTAGTACAGGTCTTCGCGGAACTCCGACTTCGCGAGCATCGACTCGAGATCGCGGTTGGTCGCCGCGAGCACGCGGACGTCGGCCGACACGCGCTTGTTGCTGCCGAGGCGGCTGAACTCGCCGTCCTGCAGGACGTGCAGCAGCTTGCCCTGCATCTGCGGCTTCATCTCGCCGATTTCGTCGAGCATCAGCGTGCCGCCGTCGGCGTGCTCGAACTTGCCGACGCGAAGCGACGCGGCGCCGGTGAACGCGCCCTTCTCGTGTCCGAACAGCTCGCTTTCGAGCAGGTCGTCGGGCACGGCCGCGCAGTTCACTTTCACGAACGGACGCGGACGGCGCGGCGACCGGTCGTGGATCGCGCGCGCGACCAGCTCCTTGCCGACGCCGCTCTCTCCGCGAATCAGCACCGTCACGTCGTTGTCGGCGACGCGATCGACGATCGTCGCGATCGCCCGCATGGCGTCGCTGTTCGCCCAGAAGGCGAGCGCCTGGTCGTCGTTCACCTGCCGCCGCAGCTCGGCGACTTCGGTCACGAGCTGCCGCTTCTCGATCGCCTGCTTGATCGCGGTTTCGAGCGCGATTTCTCCGAGGCCGTCCGGATCGTCCGGCTTCACGACGTAGTTGACCGCGCCGAGATTCAGGGCTTCGACGATGGTCTGCGCGCTCTCGCGGCCCGAGAGCATGATGACCTGCAGCTCCGGGTGCGCCGCCTTCAGGTTCCTGAGCGTCGCCATGCCGTCCATGCCCGGCATCATCACGTCGAGCAGGACGACGTCGGGGAGCTCGCCGAGGCGGGCGGCGGCAATCAGATCTTCGCCGTGACCGTACGTCCGCGCGAGATAGCCGCGCGCGTCGAGGAACGTCTTCAGATAATTCGCAAACGCGGTGTCATCGTCCGCGATGGCAATCAACGGGGCTCTTACCATGACAACAGAATACTCCTACGTAGGTAAACGACGGTCGAGCTGTGAGCACGTAGCGTGCCATTTGTGTTCGCTGATGACCCCGACCGCACCGTTTTGAGGAAAAAGTTTTCCGCTTTGCGCGGCTCCGCTTCCGATTTGCCCGCTCGAGCTCGACCGTTCAATCTGGCATTCCCGTTGCGATAAACGCGGCTGTGGAGTGGTCGAGGTTGAAAAGGAGTCGTGAATGAGTGCCAGGCATGCGCTGCGAGCCTTTCTGTGCGGATTGGGCGGACACGATTTGATGCGGAGCTTCGAACCCAATCGCGTGTACATGCGCTGCACGTCGTGCCCGTACGAAACGCCGGGCTGGACGTTGAAGGAAACACCGCGTCAACAGGCTGCGCCGCGTGCGTTGAATGCGGCATTGATCGCTCAGAGCGTCCGCTGAAGCACCTTCGTATGACGCGCTACATCGACAGCGGCAGCGACAGCGCGCACGTCGCGCGCGATCCGGGCATGGACCACAACCGGCCCTGATGCGCGCCCACGATCTGCTGCGCAATCGGCAGCGCGAGGCCCATGCCGCCGCGCCACTGATCGAACGGCAGATCGCGATGCCGCAGCGCTTCCGCGGCGCTCTGCACCGTCCCGGGCTCGGCGAACGTGATCAGCGCCGTCGACGATCCATTCCGGTTGATGAATCCCCGCGCTTCGACCGGGGCCGCCGAGCGCTCGCGCACGATTGACGCGAGCAGCGCCCCGATGGCCTGCCGCAGCCGCGCGTCATGGCCGTCGACCATGCTCTCGCGATCCGAGTCGTCGACGACGAAGCTCACGTCCGATCCTTCTTCACAGCACTTCTGCACCACTTCATCGCACAGCGCGAAGATCGGCAGCGGCACGCGCTGCAGTCCCGCGCCGTTGTCCACCAGCTCGCGGAAGTCGCTCAATTCCTGGACGATGTGCATCATCCGCGCGCAGGATCGGTTCGCTTCCTCGATCATCTTCTGCTCGCGCGAGGGCATGTCCGACGTCGACGGCCCTTTGAGCATGCGCAGGTAGCCGGCGACGACCGCGCCTGGCGATCGCATTTCGTGCGTGAGCAGCGCAAGCAGCCTCCGGCAGTCGTCGTCGATACTCATCATTAGC
>DATNBT010000153.1:0-21396 GCA_035571855.1 Vicinamibacterales bacterium | reverse complement strand
CGCGGGCGGCGACGTCGAGGCCCTCGATTTCGACGGTCTTCATGTCCAGGAACTCTTCGGGCCGCTCGCGGACCTTGTCCCACAGGCCGCTGAGAATGCCGGTCGCCTTCTTGAACTCGACGGTGGCGAGGCTGTTCTCGTAGACGGCGTCGAACAGGAACGTCCGCAGCGCCAGCATCGCCTGCAGGATGCCGTCGCTCATGCGGATCTCGGTGAGGCCGCCTTTGAGCGTCTCCGTGACCACGTCTTTGACCAGCGTGCCGATGCGCTGAGACGAGGACGTCCCCAGCAGGCGCACGGGCTCCTTCGGGAGATCGGCCGCCTTCAGCAGCCCCGCGCGCGTCGAGTCGTCGATGTCGTGGTTCACGTACGCGATCAGATCCGCGACGCGCATGATCTGTCCTTCGATCGTGCTCGACCGCAGGTGCTCGGGCATCCCCACCGGCGCGCCCGACTTCCCTTTCGAGTGCTTCGCGATGCCGTCGCGCACTTCCCACGTCAGGTTCAGCCCGGCGCCGTCGTTCTCCAGCGTGTCGACGATCCGGAGACTCTGCTCGTAGTGATTGAACCCGCCGGGCATCAGCGAGTCGATGACGCGTTCTCCGGCATGGCCGAACGGCGTGTGCCCCAGGTCGTGGCCGAGCGTGATCGCTTCGGTGAGCTCCTCGTGCAGCCGCAGCACCTTCGCGATCGTCCGCGCGATCTGCGAGACCTCGAGCGTGTGCGTCAGCCGCGTGCGGTAGTGATCGCCGGTCGGCGCGAAGAACACCTGCGTCTTGTGCTTCAGCCGCCGGAACGCCTTGCAGTGAATGATCCGGTCGCGATCGCGCTGAAACGCCGGCCGGACGTCGTCTTCCTTTTCGGCGCGCAGGCGTCCCTTCGAGTCGGCGCTCCTGGCGGCCTGCGGCGCGAGGATCTCGCGCTCGCGCGCCTCGAGCTGTTCGCGGAGCAACGGCGCGGACATTACGCGGCGATCTCCTTCAGGAACGACGTGCCGTTGGCGAGACGGCCCGCGTCGAAGACCTCGGCGAGCGTCTGCCCGAGATCGGCGAACGTCTTTCGTATGCCGAGGTCCACGCCGGCGCGGACCTTCTCGCCCGCGATCAGCAGCGGCACATACTCACGCGCGTGATCCGTGCTCGGCGTCGTCGGGTCGTTGCCGTGATCGGCGGTGACGACGAGCAGGTCGTCCGGACGCAGCCTGGGCAGCAGCATCCTCAGCCGTTCGTCGAATCGCTCCAGGTTGGCGGCGTAGCCGGCGACGTCGTTGCGGTGGCCGTACTGGGTGTCGAAGTCGACGAGGTTCGTGAAGATCAACCCGCGATCGACCCGGGCGATCTGCCGCTCCACCTGATTCATCCCGTCGTCGTCGCTCGAGGTGTGGATGGCGAGCGTGATCCCGCGTCCGGCAAAGAGGTCTTCGATCTTGCCGATGGCGACGACAGGCAGGCCTTTCGCTTTCACGCGGTCGAGCAGCGTCTCGCCTCTCGGCGGCAGCGCGTAGTCGTGGCGATTGGCGGTGCGCTTGAAGCCGCCCGGCCGGCCGACGAACGGCCGGGCGATCACGCGTCCGACGCCGAGTCCTTCACCGACGAGCTTGTACGCGATCTCGCACGCATGGTAGAGCTCGGGGACGGAGACGACGTCTTCGTGCGCCGCGATCTGAAAGACGCTGTCGGCCGACGTGTAGACGATGAGCGCGCCGGTTCTCATGTGTTCGGCGCCGAGCTCGTCGATGATCGCCGTGCCCGACGCCGCTTTGTTGCCGAGGACGCCGCGGCCCGTCAAGCGGCTGAACTCCCGGATGATGTCGGGCGAGAAACCGTGCGGGAACGTCGGGAACGCGCGGTCGAGCACGATGCCGGCCATCTCCCAGTGTCCCGTGACCGAGTCCTTGCCTTTCGACGCCTCAGCCATCCTGGCGACCGCCCCCCTCGGTCTGTCGACGGGCGCTCCACCGATTGCGACCAGTCGATCGAGACCGAGCGAGCGGAGCGTCGGGACTCTCAACGGGATCTGCTTCGCGATGTTGCCGAGGGTATTACTGCCTTCGTCGCCGTACGCGGACGCGTCGGGCAGCTCGCCGATGCCCACACTGTCCATGACGATGACGATGGCTCGGTTAAAGGCGGGCACTGGACTGGAGGAAGTTCAGGACGGCTTCGATCGTCGCCTTCGACTCACCGGGGCCGTCGAACCACGTTAGATTAGGTTCTTTACGGAACCAGATCAACTGACGCCGCGCGTAGTGGCGGTTCTCCTGTGCAATGAGCGCGCGCGTCGCGGCTTCGTCGCGGACGCCGCGCAGGTGCTCGAGCGCCTGGCGGTAGACCAGGCCGCCGAACGGCCGCGCGGTTTCCGGAATCCCGCGCGCCAGCAGGCCGCGCATCTCATCCAGCAGTCCGCGTTCGAACTGCTCGTCCACCCGGCGAGTGACCCGCTCGGAGATCGCCGCCGCCGGCAGCTTCACGGCAAGCGCGATGAACTCGACCTCGGGAAGCGGCGCCTGCGTCTCGGCGAAGTGCGCGGTCAGCGGACGTCCGGTCAGGAAGTACACCTCGAGCGCGCGCACCATCCTCTTCGTATCACGCGGCTGAATCCGTCTCGCCGACTCGGCGTCGACGCGCTGCAGCAGCCGGTGCAGCCGCTGCGGACCCCGGCGTTCGGCGATGCGCTCGAGCCGCGCGCGCATGCCGGCGTCGCGTCCGGGACCGGGAAACAGGCCGCGCGTCAGCGCACGATAGTAGAAGCCGGTGCCGCCGACGACGATGGGCAGGCGTCCGCGCGCGAGGACATCGCGAACCACCGCGGCCGCGTCTTTCGCAAACTGCGCGGCCGTGTATTCCTCGGCCGGCTCGACGATGTCGATCAGATGATGCGGGATGCCGCGCTGCCGCGACAGCGGCAGCTTGTCGGTGCCGATGTCGAAGCCGCGATAGACCGCGGTCGAGTCGCAGTTGACGATCTCGCCGTTGAACTGCCCGGCAATGGCGAGCGCCAGCGCGCTCTTCCCCGTCGCGGTCGGGCCGAGGACTGCAACCGCCTTCACGCGAGTCGAATGAACACGTAGAGCGCGAACGCGACCAAAAGAATGACGAGACCGAGACGCTGCGACTTACGCATAGATAGTGTCCGCCTTCAGGCGGACTACGGCGGGCTCTCGTTGTAGAAGAACGTCACCGTGAAAAACGCCTTCTCCGACGGATACTCCGGCGGCAGCGGCACCGTCGGGTTGCTTGCCGAGAGCGCGCCGAACGCCGCGTTGTTGAACGGCTCGATCGGGCACGGACCGATGACCGCGAGGTCCGTGATGGATCCGTCCTTGTGGACGTTGAAGGTGACGACGACGTGGCCCTTGTTGGACATCGCCGCGTACGGGATGAACCAGTTGCGCTTGACCTGCGCGATGAACCGCCGGATCCACGGCCCGAACTCGACGCCCTTCGTGTCGAACTGAATCTCCGGCCCGAACTGCCCGCCGTTGCCGCCCGGGTTGTCGAACTGCTCGCGCGGCACGTACCGCTGCAGGTTGCGCAGCGCGTCGCCGAGCGATCCGCCGCCGAGCGGCGATTTGCCGTTCGCGTTGCTGTTGTTGCGCGCGACCTGATTCGGCGCCGTCTGGAACTGCATGTTCGACGGCGACTCGGGCGCTTTGACGTCGTTCTGCGCCTGCGCCTGCTGGCCCTGCGCGGGATCGGGCGTCGGCCCCTGGCCTTTCGCGCGCTCCGGCGGCGCAGCCGGCGGCGCGTCGACCCGCTCCGGCGTGTTACCGCGCGAAAACGGCAGCGGGTTGGTCGGCTTCGGCGCTTTCTCCGGCGCCTGCGCGATCCGATCTTTGTCCGACGGCTCGGCGCGCGGCGGCGCTTTCAGCGCTTCGATGTCACGGCGCGGCGCGACGAACACAAACTGCGAATGCTCCGGCTGTTCTGCCTGCGCCTGCAGCAGCCGTGCACGCGCGGCCGAATCGTCGTGAAAGAACTTCGGGAAGAGCAGGATGAGGATCACCAGGCACAGGTGGGCGATGATCGACAGCAGGACGCCCTCGCGCCAGGAAATGGCGCGCCCGATCGGAGTGATATCGGGATGGTAGTCCTCTAAGTCGAAGTACATCAGGTACTTTGTTGATTATAAACGGGCCTCGGGGAGCTATGAGGCCCGACGTGCCGTATAGAGAAAGACGCTGCCGAACATGATTGAGTCGGCAGCCACCTCAACAAAACCGCTGGACCGTAGCAATTCCATAAATTCGTCGGATTCAAACGCGCCGACAGACTCCGGCAAGTACGTGTATGCGGTGCGGCTTCCCGAAATCCATCGTCCCAGCCGCGGCAGAACGTGGCGGAAATATGACAGGTAGAACCTGCGGAAGAGCGCCGCGGTCGGCAGGCCGAAGTCGAGAATCGCGAGACGGCCGCCCGGCTTCAGCACGCGGACCATCTCGCGGCACGCGGCGGCGCGGTCGTCGACGTTGCGAATGCCGAAGCCGATCGTGACGGCGTCAACCGTCCGATCCGCGGCCGGAATCCGCGAGGCATCGCCGAGCACGAGCGCAACGTCCCGCGTCAGATACCGCCGCCGCAGTTTGGTGTGGCCGAACGCCACCATCGCCGGAGAAAAATCGACGCCGACCACGCGGGCGGCGCGGGGCGTCGAGCGCACGGCCTCGATGGCGAGGTCGCCGGTGCCGCAACAGAGGTCGAGCACGACTTCCCTGCCGGTCAGGCGAAGCGACCGGATCGCCCGCTTCCGCCACCGGCGATCGATCCCCGCGCTGAGAAAGTGATTGAGGAAGTCGTACCGCGGCGCGATCTCGTCGAACATCGCGCTGATGCGCGCGGCCGACCGATCGGGAGCCGGCTTTACATCCCCCGTCACACCTGGCCGGTCCACTCGGGATACAGATCGTGCTCGAAGCCGAGCGCCTGGAGGATCTTCCCCGCCATGAAGTCGGCGAGGTCGTCGAGTGATTTCGGAAGCTGGTAGAACGCCGGCATCGCGGGCACGATCATCGCGCCGGCCTCGGCGCAGAGGACCATGTTCCTCAGCGCGGGCAGGCTCATCGGCGTCTCGCGCGGGACGATCACCAGCCGCCGCCGTTCTTTCAACATCACGTCGGCGGCGCGCTCCACGAGGTTTCTCGAGAGCCCGTGCGCGACGCCCGCGAGCGTCTTCATCGAACACGGCACGATCGCCATCGCGGAGCACTGGTGGCTCCCGCTCGCGATCGTCGCGCCGAGATCGCGATTGCTGTGAACCGTGACGAACCCCGCGTGCACCTTGTCCCCGTACTTCGAGGCAAGGTACGGCATCAGCTTCTCGATCGCCGCCTCGTCGCCGAGCTCGTCGCGCAACAGTCGACGTCCGTAATCGGAGACGACGAGCTCGACGTGGATGCCGCGCGCGAGCAGTTCCGCGACGGTCCTCACCGCGTACAGCGCCCCGCTGGCGCCGGTGATGGCGAACGCGATCTTCGGCGGGGACTTAGAAGCCATACACCGACACCGCGAGCACGATGAAGTACAGGATGCCGACGTAGCCGTTCAAATCGAAAGCCCTCTTGACCTGCGACAGATCGTCCGCGCTGACGAGCGACTGCTCGTACGCGAGCAAGGCGGCGACGGCGGCGACGCCGGCGAAGTAGTAGCGCGGCAGCGGCGTCACGAGCGGCAGCGCGAGCAGCGCGGCGATGGTCACGACGTGCATCGCGCGCGAAATCGCCAGCGACGCGGGCACGCCGTACCGGACCGGAATCGACTGCAAACCGTGCGCGCGGTCGAACTCCAGATCCTGGCACGCATACAGCACGTCGAAACCGCCGACCCACGTGCCAATCGCGACCGCGAGGATCCACGGCTCCCACCCGCCGCGTCCGCCGACCGCGAGCCATCCGCCGACCGGCGCCACCGCCATCGCGAGGCCCAGGAACATCTGTGTGTACGACGTGTAGCGCTTGGCGAGCGAATACCAGAAGACGATCGCGAGCGCGACCGGCGACAGCAGCAGGCAGACGAGGTTCAGCCGCGAGGATGCGAACACAAAGATCGCGGAGGCGACGGTCACGAACGCGATCGCCTCGCCACGCGTCATCGTGCCCCGCGGCAGTTCGCGGTTCGCGGTTCGGGGATTCAACGCGTCGAGGCGCGCGTCGACGAGACGATTGAAGCCCATCGCCGCGCTTCGAGCGGCGACCATCGCCACGAGAACCCACACGACCGTCTGCCACGTGAACGGCACGTGTCGCGTCGCCAGCAGCGCGCCGGCGAGCGCGAACGGCAGCGCGAACACCGAATGGCTGAAGCGGACGAACGAAAGATACGTTACGAGTCGAGCCATCGAATCTGGCCCGGATGGATACCGGACACGAGATATTCTTCCACATCGGTCGTGCCCGGCGGGACGTCGACGGCAATCAGCCGCGCGAGCTTGCCTGGCTCGATCGTCCCGTAATCCGCGTCGAATCCCAGCGCGCGCGCGCCCTGAATCGTCGCGCTCTCGAGCAGCATCGTCGCCGGGACGGACGGCGCGAGCGCGTGCAGCGTCGCCATTTCCGCGAAGACATTCAGGTCCGGCGAGCTCGCGAGGCTGTCGGTGCCGATCGCGATGCGCACGCCGGATTCGTAGAAGTCGACGATCGGCGGCAGGCCCGCGCCGGTGTGGCCGTTGCTGCGCGGACACGTGACGAGCGTCGCACCCCGCTCCTTCAGCAGCGCCAGATCCGTCTTCGACATCTGCACGCCGTGGACGACGAGCAGGCGGTTGTCGATGAAGCCCATGTCGTCGAGATATTTCACGGGGCTCACGCCCGGCGGCGTCCAGCGCGGGTTCCAGGAGCCGATGTCCTGCATCAGCTTCTTCCAGGGCCCGCCGCCCGTCCGCAGCAGCTCGACTTCTTCGACGTTCTCCGCCAGGTGCACGCTGCTCGGCACGAACGGCATGCGATCGACGGCTTTCTTGATCGCGCGGAAGAACAGCGGCGCGACCGAGTACGGCGCGTGCGCCGCGAGCGAGGCGCGCACCCTGCTGGTCGACGGCAGCTCGCCCAGGTCTTCGAGGGCCCGGTGCACCATCGCGTCGAAGTCGGGATCGTCGCCGAGATTGAATCCGATCAGTTCCCAGAACACGACGCCCGCCAGCGGGCTGCGCGCGAGCTTGTCGAACGTGATGAACAGCGTGTTCGTGATTTCACCGACGACCGCGGTGCCGCAGCGAAGCACCTCGTCGATCGCGCCGTCGATGGCGTCGATGACGCGCGGATCTTTCAGCGGATGCGGCGCGTCGCGGCGCGCGCTGATGATCTGCCGCGCCCAGCCGGTAAACGACGATGCCGGCGCGACCTGGTCGCGAAGGTACGAGAACTCGAGGTGCGTGTGCGCGTTGACCAGCCCGGGCATGACGGCGACGTCGCCGAGCTCGACGCCCTTGGTCGAGTCGTTCGCCGCGCGGCGGCCGAGCGCGACGATGCGGTCGCCGTTGACCATGACCCACCCGTCACGGATCGGCTCGCCTTCGATCGGTACGACCCAGGCGGCGTGGTAGCGGATCAACTGACCGGGTTGTGCGGAACGACGCGGAGCTGCTTGCCTGCGCGGCTGCGGGCCGGATAGTTCATCAGCTCTTCGGGCACGCGCGTATCCCCGGCGTCGCGCGCGGTGGCGAGTTCGAGCATGCGGGGCACGTCGCGCTCGCGGAAGATCGGGCCGCCGAGCACCTCGTAGTGCATGTTGCGCCGCCTGGCGATGAAGCCGGCGTCCTCGATGTTGCGGACGATCTCGAGCTCGTCCATGCAGTACGACGCGCCGGCCGCGCGGACGACGTTCTCCTCGATCATCACGCTGCCCATGTCGTTGGCGCCGTACGCGAGGCTGAGCTGGCCGACTTTCCCGCCCTGCGTCACCCACGACGCCTGCAGGTTGTCGAAGTTGTCGAGGACGATGCGCGAGAGCGCGAGCGTCCTGAGATACTCGACGCCGGTGGCTTCCGTGATCTTGTGCTGCTGTCCGAGCTCCGTGTGATCGGGCTGGAAGCTCCAGGTGATGAACGCGGTGAAGCCGCCGGTCTCGTCCTGCACGTCCCGCAGGCGCATCATGTGCTCGATGCGTTCTTCGTCGGTCTCCACCGTCCCGTACATCATCGTCGCCGTCGTGCGCAGGCCGGCGCGGTGCGCGTGGCGCATGACGTCGAGCCACTCGTCGGACGTCGCCTTGCCGTAGCAGTGCAGCAGCTTTCTGACGCGGTCGACGAGGATCTCGGCGCCGCCGCCGGGGATGCTGTCCATGCCGGCGGCGATCAGCCGCTGGATGATCGTTTCCGGAGGAAGCTGCGCGAGCCGCGACAGGTGGACGACCTCAGGCGGCGACAGCGCGTGCAGCTTGAAGTCCGGATATCTCTCTTTGACCGCGCGGAACAAGTCTTCGTACCACGACAGCGGAAGATCCGGGTTGTGTCCGCCCTGGAGCAGCAGCTGCACGCCGCCCACCGCGATCGTCTCGTCGATCTTCCTGAACAGCTCGTCGAAGCCGAGCACGTAGCCGTCCGGCGATCCGACCTCGCGGTAGAACGCGCAGAAGTTGCACTTCGCGACGCAGACGTTGGTGTAGTTGACGTTGCGGTCGATGATGTAGGTGACGATGCCGTCGGGATGTTTGCGGCGGCGGATGTCGTCGGCCAGCCGGCCGAGGACCGGTGTCGGCGCGTGGCGATAGAGCTCGAGCGCCTCGGCCGCGTTCACACGCTGCCCCGCTCGAACTTTCTCAATGACGCTATCGACCATAAAACCTTATCGACCCTGCGGGCGCGACGCCAAGCTCGGCGGCATAGCGGTAAAAGCGCTCAAGCCCGGCCCGTTCGTCGTCGCCCAAATAGTACTTGATATTCTCGCGCAGGTAACGCGCTCCGAGCGCCTGGCGATCCGGCGCATCCTGTAAGTACTCGCGCGCGACGGCGTCGGACTCGGCGACGCCCCGGTCACGCGTGTCCTGAAGTTCCTTCACGTGCGCCGGCGTCAGAATTCCGGACTTCCCTGCCCAGAACGCGTAGACGAACGGCAGGCCGGTGAAATCGAGCCATGCCTGTCCGAGGTCGACGACTTCGACTGGCGACTGGTGACTGGTGACTGGAGACTGAAAGAGCGCGTTGTCGCCGATCATGAGCGCCGCGTCGTGCGTCGCCAGCATCGCGTCGAGGTCCGGTCCGAGCGGCTCGAATGTCGGGTTGATCTTGAAATGGTTCGCGCACAGCACCCGCACGAGCGCGACCGATGTCCGCGAGCTCGTGTCCATCGCGATCGAGCGGATGTCCTTCACCGGCTTCGTCGTGTAGAGCATCACGGACGTGACCGGCCCGCGCGACGCGATCGCAAGGCCCGGGACGATCGAGAGCGCGCTGCCGCGCAGGTATTCGATCGAAGGAATCAGGCCGACGTCGATGTCGCCCGCGTGCAGCAGGTCGGCGCACTTGGACGGGACGTCGAAGCGCAGCGAGAAGTTCGGCGAGCGATCCAGTTTGTACACAAGCGGACGGGCATTCAAATAACCGACCGCACCGAGTCGAATCATCTTTATCTTATGGCGCTGGGGCCCCACCCCCAGCGCGAACTAGCCGCTGACGGCAGGCGCTCATGCAACGGCGTCGAAGCGGCCGTTTCTTTCAATCGGCTCCTGGCTGGCGGCTTTGATGTTGCGGCGGATCTCTTCGAGCGGCGCGCGCCGCCGGCCTTCCGACTGATCGTCCTCCGCCGACACCGCGTCGATGTCGTCGGCGCCGACGGTCAGCGCGACCTGCGCGAGCTTGGGGCCGTAGAGCTGCCAGTCGACCTGGATCGACGGAATGTTCGTGACGATGATGCGCGCCAGCGCGACGCGCTTCACGTCGTCGTAACCGGTCGTTGGAACCGCGGGATTCCCCTGCCGCGGCAGCGGCGCGAACGCGCGAATCACCGCGACCCCGTGCTGAAGATCCGCGATCTGCTTCAGCCACGACGCGGTGTCCGCCGACGGCAGCTTGTGAATCGTCAGCCGCGACAGCGCGAGGCCGGCGATGTTGACCTCTTCGATCGATCGCCGGGGATCCTGCAGCTCGTCGAACGGCGCCTCGGAGACGAGCTCGAGTCCGACGGCCCGGAGCTCCTCGAGGACCTCGCGAAGCGTCACGCGCTCCTGCGCCGCGAGCCGTTCGAGATCCGCCAGCGAGAACCCCGCGAGCGGCGTCCCCTTCGCCGCGGCCGCGACTTCTCTCACGCGGGCGATGGCCGCCGCGCGGCTTGCGGGAACGCCGACGATCCTGATTTCGCCGGCAGCCGCCGGCCACGCCAGCGGCGCACCCGGGGCCGCATCGACAATGGCCACGCGGAGAAACGTCGTCTTATTGCCGTGCTTGCTGCGGCGGACGGCGTCCGCCTGCATGCCGATGGCGATGATGTCGTGCGAGGCCGACAGCTCTGACAGTTCAGCGTCTGAGACGGGCATGGGTCCGACCGACGATCTTATCTCAAGCGTCGGCCTGGCAGCGAAGCCTCGCGACGATGCGCGCGCGCGTTCCGTCGTCAAAATCGCCGCCGTACAGCCGTTCGAAGAGCGCGACACGCACGTCCGTCTCGTCGAGACCAGGGCTGGCCGCTTCGATGCTGGAGACAATGAGCGCTCGCGATGCTGGCGCCCACTGGCGCATGTACGCCCAGTCGGTACAGCACGCCGGAACGCTATGTGTCCGTGCGCAGCTCGGGCCTACTTGTCGCCGCTGAACACCAGCGGCAGCCCGGACTTCGTGTTGCCGACGACGACGATCTTCGCGTTGGGACTCGCCGCCAGCTTTTCCGTCGCCTCGATGCCCTTCCACTCGAGCAACTGCTGGCTGATCCCCGTCGCGACGATGCGCTGGAAGTCGGCGACGCCCTGTGCCTCGATGCGCTTGCGCTCGGCCTCCTGCTGCTCCTTCTGCAGCACGAACTTCATCTGCTCGGCTTCCTGCTCGCGCCGCAGCTTTTCCTGAATCGCGTTCGAGAGCACCGACGGCAATCCGATCCGGCGCAGCAGCACCTGCTGCACGATGATCCCGCGATCGGCGGCGAGACGTTTGAAGAGGTCGAGAATCTCCTGCGCGATCTTCTCGCGTGTCGCGGAGTACAGCGCCTTCGCTTCGTACGACGCGGTCACCTCGCGGACGGCCGATCGGAACTGCGGCTCGACGACCGTCCCCGCGTAATCAGAGCCGACCGTCCGATAGATGCTCACCGCCTTGGCCGGATCGAGCTGAAACAGGAGCGAGGTCTCGAGCGTGACCGTCAGCCCCTCCTGCGACGGTACCTCGGCGACTTCCTTGATCTCCTGCGTCTGCACCGACATGTCGACGACGCGCGTGAGCGGAACGACGAGGTTGATGCCCGGCTGAAGCGTCGAGTCGGAGACGCTGCCGAAGAAATCCTTCACGCCGACGTTGCCCGCGGGCACCGTGCGGAACGGCCCGGCCGTCAGGAACACGATGAACAGGACGACGAGCAGCACGATGAGCACTACGCGCGACGGGCTCGGAATGTGGACGGGTACCGGCAGCCTCTGGAGCTCGGGGTCCATCGCGTCACCTCGCTGGTTGTGGGTTGAGCGAGGCTATTGTCGCGTCACCCGCGCGTGAAAGTCGAGCGGATTTGCTCTGTTTATTCGAGGTGCAGCGGCAGCTTGATGCGGGCGTCGGGATGTTCGATCAGGAGCGCGTAGTCGCCCTCCTTCCACGTCCCCTGCGGGTGCTCGAAATACAGCTCGCCGATGGTGTCGTGTTCCCGATCCACGAGCGCGCCCGTGATGATGACGCCCTCGCCCGGCAGCGCGAAGAACTTCATCGGCGTTCTCGCCGCCGGACCGAGATAGCTAGTCAGGTCGCGCTTCCAGATGGAGGCGTTCTGGCGCAGATGCGTGATCGGCGCGGCGTCCTCCACGAAGTGGCGCTCGCTCGCGACAGGCACCCACGCGCCGTCAGCGTCGACGAGGCGGAAGTGCTCGCGTGCGATCACGAAGCGATGTTCAGAGCGCATGCCGACGTCAATCAGCAGCCAGCGGCCGTCGTGATGCTCCTGTGAGTACTGGTACGAGAGCACGACGTTCAGGTCGTCGTCGCGGTACTCGACGATCGCCTTGCCGTGGCGCTTCGTGTGCGGAAAGCCGGACTGTTCGGTCTTCTTCTGTGCGTGGGTGACGGCGACGAGGAGGGACACGCTGACGGCAACGATCACCGTTCGAGTCATTTGATCCGTCTCCAGATGTCCAGCGCCTTCTGCGCCGCCTGCTCCGTCGTCCTGATGCGGGACGGCCAGGTGCGATTGTAGCCCTCCGAGGCCCACTTCCGCGTCGCGTCGATGCCCATCTTGCCGCCGAACGCCGGCAACTCCGCCGCATCGTCCAGGTCGTCGACGGGGCCTTTCGTCATCTGCACGTCGCGCATCGGATCCATGTGCGTGCCGACGATCCACGCGACCTCGCTCAAGTCGTGAACGTTCACGTCCTTGTCGACGACGACGATCGTCTTGCTGAACATGAGCTGGCCGAGGCCCCAGAAGGCGTTCATGATCTTCCGCGCGTGGCCGGGATAGCGCTTGTCGATCGATACGATGACGAGGTTGTGGAAGATGCCTTCCGCTGGAAAATGCATGTCGACGATCTCAGGGACCGTCTTCTTGATCATCGGCAGGAAGATCCGCTCGCTCGCCATGCCGAGGTAGTAGTCCTCCATCGGCGGGATGCCGACGATGGTCGTGAGATAGGTCGGCTTCTTCCGGCGCGTCACGCATGTGACGTGGAAGACGGGATACTCGTCCGGCTGCGAGTAGAAGCCAGTGTGATCTCCGAACGGACCCTCGCGCCGCCGTTCGCCGGGTTCGACATAGCCCTCGAGGACGATGTGCGAGCTCGCCGGCACTTCGAGATCGACGGTCACGCACTTCACCATCTCGATGCGGCGCCGCGCGAGAAAACCGCCGAGCAGCAGCTCGTCGAGGCCTTCGGGCATCGGCGCCGTCGCGCAGTACGTGAGCACCGGCTCCGGACTGAGCGCCACCGCGACATCGAGCCGCCGGCCCAGGCGCTCGGCGACACGATGATGCTGCGCGCCGCCCTTGTGCCGCTGCCAGTGCATGCCCGTCGTTCGGCCGTCGAACACCTGCATGCGATACGTGCCGATGTTGCGGACGCCGCTCTCCGGATCTTTCGTGAAGACCAGCGGCAACGTGATGAACCGTCCGCCGTCCTCGGGCCAGCACTTGAGGATCGGGATGTCGTCGAGCGAGCCGTTGCGATCGACGATCTCCTGGCACGGCGCGTCCTTCACCGTCTTCGGCATCAGGTCCGCGAGGCGCGAGACGACCGGCGCCAGCTTCAGCGCGTCGAGAATGCCCTTCGGCTGCGGCGGCGTCATGAGCTCGTCGATCTCGTGCGCGAGGTCGTCGAGCTGCTTCACGCCGAGCGCGAGGCACATGCGCTCGAGCGATCCGAAGACGTTGCTGGCGACGGGGATGTCGAAGCCCGCGGGCTTCTCGAACAGCAGCGCCGGGCCGCCCCCGGGCGACTTGCACGCGCGGTCGGTGACCGCCGCAATCTCCAGATCGGGACTGACCGCGTCGCTCACCCGCGCGAGCAGCTTCCGCTTCTCGAGGTCGTTCAGGAATTCCGTCAGGTCTGCGTACATGTCAGACAGTCGTCATCGACGAGGAGATTCTATCGGCGAGCGCGAGCGCGCGCCGGCCCTGTTCGCCGTCCACCAGCGGCTTCCGCTTCGTCTTCACCGCGCCCACGAAGTCCTCGAGCTCGCGCTTCAGCGGCTCCTCGCTGGTCACCGGCAGCTCCCCGCCGTTGATCTTCGGGATGCCGAGGATGCGGTCGAGCGTGTACTTCTCCACCTTCTGGGCCGCGTAGTCAATGGACAGATACGCCTGCGGCTGGAAGAACCGGATCTTGCGCACGCGGTCGCGGCTGATGCGGCTGGCGGTCAGGTTGGCCATGCAGCCGTTCGCGAACCGGAGGCGCACGTTGGCGATGTCGAACTTGTCGGTGAGGACGGGCACGCCGACGGCGTCAATCGACGCCACGTCGGACTTCACGAACGACAGGATGACGTCGAGGTCGTGGATCATCACGTCGAACACGACGTCGATGTCGAGGCTGCGCTCGGGGAACACGCCCAGCCGGTGGACTTCGATGAAGCGCGGGTCCGTGAGATGTTCACCGGCGACGGCAACGGCGGGATTGAAGCGCTCGGTGTGGCCGACGGCGAGAACCGCGCCCGCCTTCGCGGACGCCGCGATCATCTCGTCCGCTTCGGCGAGACTGGCCGCCATGGGCTTTTCCACGAGCACGGGAACACCGGCGGCGAGGAACGGCCGCGCGATCCGCAGATGAATCTCGGTCGGAACGGCGACGGTGACCGCATCGACCCTGCCGTCGAGCTCCCGCACATCGAGCATCGGGCGACCGCCGAACTCCGCCGCGACTTCCGTCGCACGCTTCATGTTCGTATCGACGATCCCGACGAGCTCGACGCCGGGCATCGACGACAGGATCCGCGCGTGATGCCTGCCGAGATGACCGACGCCGACGACGGCGACGCGCAGCCGGCTCAATGCGTGAGGCTCCGTCCGACGACGCAGATCTTGGCGTCGTTGGCGGACGCGCGCACCGCGTCCTGATCGAGCAGGAGCGTCTTGCCCGCGTCGATCGACAGCAGCGCCGCGCCGGCGACGCGCATCGCCTGAATCGTCGCGAAGCCGACGACCGGCACGTCGAAGCGCATGTCCTGCTTCGGCTTCGCCACTTTGATGATGCAGACGCCGGGGCCGGCCAGATGTCCCGCGCGCGCGATGACTTCGTCGGTGCCCTCCATCGCTTCGACGGCGACCACGGCCTGATGCTTCACGGCGATCGTCTGTCCGACGTCCAGGCCCGCAATCTGATCGGCGATGCGGTAGCCGAAGTCGAGATCCTTCTGCTCTTCGTCGGTCGGCTTCCGCGACGTGAACAGACCCGGCTTGGCCATCAGCGGCTGGATGAGCTGCGTCGAGTTCATCAACTCGATGCCGTTGTCCTTGAGCACGTTCGCGATCGCGCCGATGAGGCCGTCCGTGTTGCGCGACAGCAGCTTCGCCAGCACCTTCCCCATCTCCCAGTCGGGGACGATGCCGGAGAAGATCTTCGTGTGCTTCACCTGCCCGGCCATCACGGCCTGGGTGACGCCGGCGTCCTTCAGCAGGTTGATGCACTTGCCGAGGTGGCCGATGGAGATCCAGTGGATGTCGGCGCCCGCGCGCTTCGCCGCGTCGTTCAGCTCGGGGAACGCTTCTTCTTTCGTCGCGATGACGGTGACGTCGTGGCCCTGCGATCGCGCGGCCTCGAGGACGAGAAAGGGAAACCGGCCGTTCCCGGCGATCAGCCCAATGCGCATCGGCTATTCGTCGGCCAGCGCTTCTTCGGCCTTCCGCGTCGCGCGCCTGAGGATGACGCCCCGCTGTGAGCTGCGGATGAAATCGATCAGGTAGTCGACTTCGGCGCACGCCAGCGCCTTGTCCCGCTGAATCTGCTGGAGCGCCTTGGTGGTGTTCAACTTCGACTGGAGGAGATACCGGAAGCTGCGTTTCAGCTTTTCGATGACGTCCGGCGCGAGGCCGCGCCGCAGCAGGCCGATCGAGTTGACGCCGAAGATGCGCGCCGGCCGGCTGCCGACGGTGCGCGCGAACGGCAGCGCGTCTTTCGTGACGACCGAGTAGCCGCCGATGAACGCGTGGCGCCCGACGCGGCAGAACTGGTGGACCGCCGAGCCCGCGCTGATGTTCGCGTAGTCTTCGACGGTGACGTGGCCGCCGAGCGTCGCGTGCGGCCCGAAGATCGTGTCGTCCTTCACGTGGCAGTCGTGCGCGACGTGGACGTACGCCATGAAGACGTTGTGATCGCCGATCGACGTCTCCCCGCCCCCGCCCATCGTCCCGCGGTTGATCGTGACGAACTCGCGGAAGACGTTCCGCTTCCCGATCGTCAGCTTCGTCATCTCGCCCTTGAACTTCAGGTCCTGCGGGATGAGGCCGATCGACGCGAACGGGAACACTTCCGTCTCGTCGCCGATCTCGGTCCAGCCGTCGATGACGGCGGACGCGCCGATCGCGCAGCGATCGCCGATGCGGACGTGCGGCCCGATGACGGCGTGCGGACCGATGACGGTGCCGCGGCCGACGAATGCGCGCGGATGGACGATGGCCGTCGGATGGATGTCGGTGCCGTCGGCCACGAGGCCGAGCAGCAGCTCGGCTTCGGCGGCAATCTGGTCGCCGACGTACGCGGCGGCCTGCGCGCGCGCGAGCGACGAGCGCCGGCGGCCGAGCGTGATTTCGAGCCGGAGGCGGTCGCCCGGCACGACCTGCCGCCGGAACTTGGCGTCGTTGACGCCGCGCAGGTAGACGCGCGAGTCCGGCGCCGCGTCTTCGCGATGGAGCAGGAGCAGGGCCGCGAGCTGCGACAGCGACTCGAGCATGAGCACGCCCGGCATGAGCGGCGTGCCCGGAAAATGTCCCTGGAAAAATTCTTCGTTGAGGGTGACGTTCTTGACGCCGACGAGCCGTCCCGGGCCCTGCTCGAGGATCTGATCGACCAGCTGCGATGGATACCGGTAACAGATCCTATCGAGCAGGATTGGGACGTTGATGCTCAGCGCGACCTACTTTGCGGTGGCAGGCGCAGCGGGCGCCGGTGCAGCCGCCGCGGGTTTTCCACCCGCAAGAGTCTTTTCGTCGAGGCGGCGCACCGCTTCGAGCGTGAGGTCGACGCCCGCGTTGCCCGCCACGATGCCCGCGTCGGCGGCGCTCAGCAGCAGGTGCAGGTCGTGCTCGCGGACGATGTCGTTGAGGATCGGGAACAGCTTCTGCTGGAATTCGTTCTGCAGATCCTGCGAGAGCTGGTTGATCTCGGACTGCGCGTCCTGCTGGAAGCGCTGCCCTTCGACGTTCATGCGGTCGATGTCCTTGGTCAGCTGATCGCGCGCCGTCTCGCTCATGAGCGCGCCGCTCTGCTGCAGCTTGGTCTGCGCGTCGGCGAGCTGCTTCTGCTTCGCCGCGGCCTCCTGCTGCTTCTTCGTCATCAGCGCCTGCACCTTCGCGGTGAGCGCCTTGCCTTCGGCCGACTGGTTCGCGATCGCCTGCAGGTTGACGTAGGCGATCTTCGCGCCCGCCGGGAACGGCACGGGCGCCGGGGCGGCCGCCGCGGGCTGCGCGGGAGCCGGAGCGGGCGTGGCCGGCGCGGGAGCGGCCGGACGAGGAGCCGGCTGTGCGCCACGGCCTGCGGCCTGGGCGAACACGGGGGCCGCGCTCAACGTGAGCGCGAGCGACGCGGAGATCACAACAGCTTTCATTACTCGTCGGTCCTTTCAGTTAACGGGATCAGTCGATTGTAGCTCAAAAGCTCTCCACCACGGAGGAAACGAGGACAGGAGGTGACTGTCTTCAAAGGGTTTACCTCCTTTCCTCGTTTCCTCCGTGGTGGAGATGTTTATCGGCCTACGGGTGCGTGATCTGCAACGTGTAGAGCACCGGCTGCGTCACGAACCCGACATCGTACAGCCGGGCGCACAGGTTGCCTGCGGCCGTGGCGTTCAGCGTGATCGTGCTGCCCGTCGTCGCCGTGTCGTTCGACGCGCCGCCCGTCTGCGGGCTGGTGCTGCACTGCGCGCCGGTCCACACGCCGAGGCTCAGGCCGACGACCTGCGTCGAGGCCGGCGACAGGTTGATGATCGTCACGGTCACGGCGCCCAGCGTCTGAATCGTGAAGATGTGCTGGAACGCGCCGTTCTGCGAGAGCGTGCCCGTGAACGTGTCCGTGAACGTCTGCGTACTCGTCGTGCTGGCCGCGGCCAGCTGCGACAGCGTGTTGTCGGAACACGCCGACGTCGAGAGCCCCACGACGAGCACCGTGACGACGGGAGCCAGTAAGCGAGCAAGCGGTCGAAGCATGGTCTGCATTCCTTAGAAGGTCGAACCGACGGCGAACCGGAATCCGAACGCGCTCTGCGGCTGGAGCGAGTTGTCGAGCACCCCGCCGCGCGCGGGATCGTAATAGAAAATCAACCGGAACGGCACGTTCAGCACCGGCATGAAGAAGCGGACTTCGACGCCCGTCGACGTCTTGAACGCGCTGCGGAAGCCGTTCGTGATGAACTGCGGGTTGATGTTGGGGTTCACCAGCTGCAGCGGCGCGGCAGGATCGACCAGCAGCGGACCGACCGGCACGACCTGCTGCAGGATGGGTTCCTTCCACGAGAAGTTGTCGCCCGGCCCCTTCACCTGGCCGGCGTCGAAGAACAGGATCGCGCGCACCGGCCCCGCGATGACGAACGCCTGCTCGACGTTGAACAGCAGGCTCTTGTCGCCGCCGAGCACGAGGCCCGTCACCGGATCCGAAGGACCGATGCTCCGGATGTCGAAGCCGCGCACGGAGTACTCGCCGCCGAGGAACAGCTTCGAGAAGATCGGCAGAGACTGGCTGCCTTCGAACTGGTGGATGTACTGCAGGTTGCCGTGCAGGCCGAGGTTCATCCGCGCGTTCTGGCGCCAGAAGTACACGCCCTCGATCGTCGGCGAGTAGTAGCTGACGTTGCCGCCGATGCCCGCGAGATCGAGCGCGAGCGTCAGCCGGCGGCCCGACGTCGGGAAGATCGGGTTGTCGACCGTGTTGTGCACGAGCTGCGGCGTGATCTTGCTGATCACGCGCTCGCCGCCCTGCCCGATGAGCAGCGAGTCCTGCAGGAACGGATTGCGCCGCAGCACGGTCGGATCGGTGTAGACCGCGTTGATGTCGCTCACCGTCACGTGCTGATAGCTGTAGTTGGTGAAGAACCGCGTGAAGCCGCGCCCGAGCGGCACGCCGAACGTCAGCGATCCGCCGGTCGTCGTCTGCGTGAACTGGTTGAGGTAGTGGATCTCCTGCTTGAACAGCTGCGCGCCCGCGGTCAGGTTGCGGTCGAACAGGAACGGCTCGGTGAACCCGAGCGTGTAGTTCTGCGCGAGCGATCCGGCCTGCATCGACAGCGTGAGGCTCTCGCCGCGTCCCAGGAAGTTCGACGTCTGGAACGAGAGCTGGCCGAAGAAGCCCTCGAACTGCGACACGCCGGCGCCGAAGGAGATCTGGTTGCGGTTCTGTTCTTCGAGCTTGATCGCGACGTCGACCTTGTCCTTCTCGGTCGGCACCTTCTTGACGTCGGTGCCCTTGCCCTCTTCGAGCGGCTTGAAATATCCGAGCTGGTTGATGCGCTTGACGCTGTACTTCAGCGCCTCGGTGTTGAAGACGTTGTCTTCGACCAGGCTCATCTCGCGCCGGATGACCGTGTCGTGCGTCGTCGTGTTGCCCACGAACGTGATGCGGTTGACGAAGTACTGCGTGCCTTCCTGGAGCCGCATCGTGACGTCGACAATGGCCGGCAGCGGCGCGGCGAGCGCCTCGGGCACTTCCTCGCCGGGCTTGGGATCGTCGCGGAAGGCGAAGTCCGGGAAGCCGGTGAACTCCCAGTAGCCGGCGCCGCCGTAGATGTCGCGCGCCTTCTCCAGGCCCTTACGCAGATCCTTCTCGTTGTACCACTCGCCTTCCTTCAGCTTGAAGAGCGGCTTCAGGAACTCCGTCTTGACGACGGTGTTGCCGACGATGTTGACGTCGCCGACCTTGTAGCGGTTGCCTTCGGTGACCGGCACGCGCAGATCGATGTAGCGCGTCTTCTTGTCCTTCGAGTCGCCGAGGAACTTCTGCTCGGGCGCGCCCACGTTCGCGCGGATGTAGCCGTGCTCCTTGTAGAGCGCCGAGATGCGGTCGGCGTCTTCGTCGAAGCCGACTTCCTGGAACGTCCCGCGGCCGGTGATCCACGAGAACATCCACATCTGCTTGTTGTTCTTCATCGCCTTGCGCAGCTTGCGCGCGCTCATCACCTTGTTGCCGGTGAAGATGATGTGGCGGATCTTCACCTTCGGGCCTTCCGACATGTGGAAGGTGAGGTGGACGATCTTCGGACTGCCGGGCAGCGGCGTGATCTCGGGCGTGACTTCCGCGTTCTGGAAGCCCTTCTCCTTCAGCATGTCGCGCACGACGCCGGCGACCTTGCGGACGAGCGCGGGATCGATGAACGTGTCGAGCCGGATCTCGGACATCATGTCCTTGAGCCGCTCGTTGACCTTCGACACCTCGATCTCCTTGGTGCCGACGTAGTCGACGATCTTCACGCGCTGCCGCTCCTCCATGTGATAGGTGATGAGCTCACCGATCACGCCGTTGCTGAAGCGGTATTCCTTCTTCTCGACCCAGAGGTTCTCGAGGAAGTTCGTGGCCCACAGGCGCTGGAAGTCTTCGTGGACGGTCTTCTCCGCTTCCTCGTCCCACGGGATCCACTTGTTCTGCGACGGCAGGCTGGGTTTCAGCTGGATGTAATAGAGGTAGGTCTCGGGCTCGATGACCGAGGCGCCGCCCTGCTCTTCGAAGCAGGGCGCGATCTGATAGATGACGGGCCCCGACCCGGCGGGCGGCAGGCCTGCCGGCAACGGAACGTCCTGGCCGCAGATGCGGGTGGTGAATTCCGCGCCCGGCGGCTCGAGCGCCGCGGCCAATGCGGCCGGCCCCGGCGGCTGCTGCTGCGCCAGTACGGGGGCCGCCCAGAGCAGGGCCGTCCCCAGAAGCATTGAAACACGCGTGAACATTGATGGAGCTACCAAGAAGCGAACGCCTGAACCACGTAGTTTACCGGGTTTAGACGTCGCCTGTCAGGTCCTGGCCGGAACGTTTTCCTTATTCCCTATGCCAGTTTACGGCCCGCGGTGAGTTCGCCGGCCGGACGGTACGACAGCGTGCCCGCGTCGAGGTAGACGTCGATGTCGCCCCCGCGCAGATGTCCGCGGATCAGCTCTTCCGACAGCGGGTCCTCTACATAGCGTTGAATGGCCCGGCGCAGCGGACGCGCGCCATACGAGCGATCCTTGCAGGTGACCTCGATAATCCAGTCGATCACCTCGGGCTGCAGCGAGATCTGCAGTTTCCGATCCTTCAGGTTCTCGTTGAGCTGGGCGACCAGCAGCCCCATGATCCGCCGCAGGTCGTCGTCGGTCAGCGCCTCGAAGACGATGAGCTCGTCGATGCGGTTGATGAACTCGGGGTTGAACGTCCGCTTCACCTCGCCGAGCACCATGTCGGTGACGCTCTTGGCGATTTCGCCGGTATCCGACGACTGGAACCCGAGCGAGCTCTTCTTCTGGATGAAGCGCGCGCCGATGTTCGACGTCATGATGATGATCGTGTTCTTGAAGTTCACCCGGTTCCCGAGGCCGTCGGTCAGATGGCCGTCTTCGAACACCTGCAGCAGGATGTTGAAGATGTCCGGGTGCGCCTTCTCGATTTCGTCGAGCAG
>DATNBT010000152.1:0-5306 GCA_035571855.1 Vicinamibacterales bacterium | reverse complement strand
GCCGAGCTCGCCGAGGATGCGCATGAGCAGCGTGCCGTCGCCGGCCATCGTCTCGATCTCTTCGCGGACTTTCACTTCGCCGGGCTGCACCGGTCCTTTGAACGTCAGGATGCAGCGTCCGCCGTCCTGGCGCACGCGCAGCGCGGAGCGGCGGCGGCGCAGGTCGTCGTTGGTCGTGTCGAGGAGACAGTCTTCCTGCAGGCGGCGTCCCTTGAGAGGCGTCGCGCCGGTCGCGAGCACCGCGGCGCGCGCGGCCTCGGCGCTCTCGAACGGCAGCTTGATCTCGCGCTCGAGTGTCGCGGACATGAAGGGGCTATTTAACCACGCGGCTACGTCAGGCGCACACCAAACGAACAGCCGCGCAGCGCCGGCCGGCCGACGTTCTTCCCGACAATAAGCACTTTCAACGTACTTCCGAGGCCGCCGGGCATGAGCAGCGTCTTCACCGCGAGCCGCGTCTTCAGATCCGCGGCGTCGAGCTCGGCCGCGCCGAGTCCGAGCAGGAAGTAGGTCTGGTCGAGCAGCGCGAGGATGTCGCCTCCGGCATCTTCCGCCGCGCGGGACACGCTCGTGAAGTCGACGTGCGCGGTGATGTCCTGTTCCCCGGGGCGCGCGAGCCAGCTGTCGCTGTTCGTGTGCCGCGAAAACGTCGTCAGCGTTCCGCCGGCGTGCGTCACCGAATACAGCTCGCGCGCCGGATGTCCGTAGTCGATGAGGATCAGAAATCCCCGCTCGAGGCGGCGCACGGCGTCACGCACCCACTCGACGGCATTCAGGTTGATTTCCGCACGCCACCCGGCTTCGAGCTTCACGTCCGCGCGATTCAGATACTCCTCGAGGGCCGGCGTCGACGGCGGACCCTCGATAGTCATCAGTCTCCAGTCGCCAGTCTCCAGTCGAGGGTCGGAGTGGTCGGCCGTGACATAGACCTCACGAAGCCCGTCTTCGCGCATCACCACCTGGTGTACCGGCATCGCGTCGAGCAACTCGTTCGCAATCAGAACGCCGGTGAACGCCGGCGGGAGGTCCGGCGTGGACGAGGTCAGGCGATCCGCGACGTCGTCGAGCGTGGGCCGCTGCGCGTGGCGTGCCGCCGCGCTCAGTTCCACGAGGTGAAGCCGCAGGCTGTCGTACGTCGCGCGGTCCTGAGCGCGAATCGCGCGCAGGATGTCGGCGGACAGGCGTCCGTTCCCGGCTGCGGCTTCGACGAAATCGACTGGCGACTGGCGACTGGCGACTGACGACTGGAGACTGGAGACTGGAGACTGGACCAGCCCGGCCATCTCGATGACTTGCCGGGCGAGGAGTTCGCCGAAGACGGCCCCGACGTCGACCGAGGTAAAAAAATCGCCCGCGCGGCCCGATCGTCGGGCGGCGCGGGCGTAGTAGCCGGACTCGCTGTCGTAGAGGGCGAGCTCCATGAACCGGGCCACGGTGATCGGGCCCGACTCACGGATGATGTGCGCGATCCTGTTCGTCAGTCCTTCTTCACCGTGACGAACACTTCGGCGTCGCCGCGCCAGAGCAGAATCTGCGCGAGGCGGCCCGACTGCACCGCGCCGAGTTCGCGGGCGGCGTCGGCCGCGTTCGACACGCTCTTGCGGTTCACCTGGAGAATCACGTCGCCGGAGCGGATGCCCGCGCCGGCGGCCGGGCCGTCCGGATCGACGTCGCTGATGAGCGCGCCGGACTTGCCCGACGGCATCTGCAGACGGCGCGCGACGCCGGGCGTCAGGTTGTTCAGCGTGAGGCCGAAGCCGCTGCCCTGCTGTTCGTTCGTGTCGTTCTGCGGAGCGGCGCGCTTGGTCTGCTGCGTCTGATTTTCCGCGTCGAGATCCAGCTGTTCGACCGTGACCGACAGCGTCCGCTCCTTCTTGTCGCGGAGCACCTTCACCGGCACCGTCGTGCCCGGCTTGGTCGCGACCACCATCTTCACGAGCTCGTCGCGGTTCGGCACCGCACGGCCGTTGTATTCCGTGACGACGTCGCCGGGCTCCATGCCGGCCTTGGACGCCGCGCTGCCGGGCAGCACCGACGACACGACGGCGCCCGTGCGCGACCGCAGGCCGAGCTCTTCATAGCCTTCGCGCGGCACGACGGCGACGCTGACGCCGATGCGTCCGCGAATGACCTTGCCTTCACGCAGCTGCGGCAGCAGCTCGCGCACGGTGTTGATCGGCACGGCGAAGCCGATGCCGATGTTGCCCTCCGACTGGCCGTTGCTGATGATGGCGGTGTTGATGCCGATGACCTCGCCGCGGATGTTGAGCAGCGGGCCGCCGGAGTTTCCGGGGTTGATCGCCGCGTCCGTCTGCAGCATCTCGTTCGACCGCTGATCCGTGACCTGGAACGGACGCTTCGTCGCGCTGATGACGCCGACGCTGATCGTGTGCGCGAGGCTGAACGGGTTGCCGATCGCCATCACCCAGTCGCCCGGCTGCATCTGCGACGAGTCGCCGAACTTGGCTTCGGGCAGCGGGCTCGACGGACGATCGACGAGCTGGATCAGCGCGCTGTCGGTCAGCACGTCGCGCCCGATCACTTTCGCCGTGTACGGCGTCTCGTCGTCGGTGTAGAGGTAGACCTCGATCTTGATCGCGTCCTCGACGACGTGGTTGTTGGTGAGGATGAAGCCGTCCTTGCCGTTGATGATGAAGCCGGTGCCCGCCGCGCGCGCGATCTGATCGCGCTGGCGCCGGCGCCGGTTCGGCGCCTGCTGATCGTCGTCGCCCTGGCCCTGGCCTTGTCCCTGCCCGCCGCCGGGGCCGCCGAAGAAGCGGCGGAAGAAGTCGTCCGAGCCGCCGCCACCGCCGCCGAAGAGCCCCTCGAGGTCCTGCGACTTCGCCTTCATCTCGGTCTTGATGTTCACGACCATCGGCGACTGCGCCTTCGCGATGTTCCGGAAGGTGTCGGCCGACAGCTGGCCGGTCAGCGGCGCGCTGTTCATCGGGGGCACGGCGATCGTCTGCGCCGACGAGGACGGCGTGAGGTCGAGCCGCGAGGCGATGACCATGCCGACGGCGATGGACGCCAGCATGATGAGCGGCAGGTAAAAGAGCGTGATCTTGCGCGAGGACATTCAGTACTCCTTGATGGTCCGGCCGGAGCCGGACGCTACGACAACGCGACGATCGCTTTCTGTACCGGACCGGTCACGATCGCGTCGCGATCGCGGACCAGCATGTCGATTTCGAGCCGGATGCCGAAGTCGTCGAAGTAGAGCCCGGGCTCGATCGTGAAACCCGTGCCCGGCAGCAGGCGCCGGTCGTCATGAGTTTCGTAGTCGTCCATGTTAACGCCATTGCCGTGGACCGATTCACCCAGGCTGTGGCCGGTACGATGCAGCACGTGATCGCCGTACCCCGCGCCGCGAAGCACCGAGGACGCGGCGCGATCGACCTGCCATCCCTGTAAAGACCGGCCGTTCCTGGCCGAGGTCTGCACGAGCGTCACCGCCGCGTCACGCGCCGCCGCGACGACGTCGAACACCTTTACGAACTTTTCGGGCGGCGTCGAGCCCGTGTAGCCGACCCAGGTGATGTCCGCGAACACCGCGCCCTCCTGATCGAGCTTGCCCCAGAGATCGAGGAGCAC
Source organism: Vicinamibacterales bacterium (assembly GCA_035571855.1). GTDB lineage: Bacteria > Acidobacteriota > Vicinamibacteria > Vicinamibacterales > CAVVIG01 > DATNBT01. The sequence continues at coordinate 1,712 of DATNBT010000152.1, read as the reverse complement.
CATCTCGCCGGGGCGGATGGGACGGCTGTCCGTCGCCGACGGCATGTAGTGCGGATTGCCGCCGTTGCCCGCGGCGCCGACGATCGGGGGCGAGTCGGTGACGAGGCCCTCGTCGCTGAACCAGCCCATCATCAGCTGCTGGATGTCGTATTCGTTTGTCGGCGTCCGGCGGCTCAGGCGTTCGCGAATCGCGGCGAACGCGCGATCCTTCACCCGATGGAGCTTCTCGGACGCCTGCATGTGCGTCTCGATCTCCCGCGCGTTCCACACCGCGGCGAAACGCTGCACGAGGTCGCCCGACGACACGATGTCGAGGCCGAAGGAACGCAGGAGCTCGATCGTCCCCGCGTCGACACGGCCGAGATACGGAATCGCGCCGTTCGGGGAATATTCCATCGCGACGCGGCGCACGCCGTGGACGAGATCGCGCAGTCCGCGCTCGAGCTGTTCACGTCCGGCGTACTGCTCGACCGTGCCCGGAAGGTGCGCCAGCACGTGGCGTTCGATTGCATGTACGAGGCCGCGCGGTGCGCCGGACGCCGGGATGAGGTAGTACCAGCGGCGCGTCGCCATGTGGCCGCGCCGGCCCGCGCCCGTCACGTCGGCCGCGATCGGATTGCTGCCGTGGAAATCGTAAAGAAGCCAGGCGTCGAGTCCCTCAGCCTTGAGCGCGGTTTGAATGGCCGCGACGTCAAGACTGATCGCGCCGGCCGCGCCTGCTGTCGCCTCGATCACAGAGTAAGTATAGCTGGCGACTGAGGCATAATTCCGGCATGACGCGATACGTACGGGCCGCTCTCATGCTCGCGCTTCTCGGCGGCTCCGGCGTCCACGGCCAGCAGCCGGCGGGCCAGGCTCAAGCGCCGCAGACGCCGACGTTCCGCGTCGCGGTCGACTACGTCGAAGTCGACGTGCTCGTGACGGACGCGCAGGGCAACTACATCCGCGATCTGAAGAAGGAAGACTTTCAGGTCTTCGAGGACGGCAAACCGCAGTCGATCTCCAACTTCATCTCCGTCGACATTCCGGTCGAGCGCGGCCAGCAGCCGCTGTTCACCACGAGGGTGATCGAGCCCGACGTGCAGAGCAACGAACGTCCGTTCGCCGGCCGTGTGTACGTCATGGTGCTCGACTCGGCGCACACGCTGCCGCAGAACACCACTCTGATGAAGCTCGCGGCGAAGAAGTTCATCAACGAGAAGCTCGGCAGCAACGATCTGATGGCCGTGGTCACGGCGCGCGGCGCCGCCGGCGGCGCGGGGGACGGCCAGGAGTTCACGAACAACAAGCGGCTGCTCGCGGCGGCCGTCGACAAGTTCATCGGCGCGCAGCCGCGCTCCGCCACGCTCAACAAGGTCGACGACGTCGTGAACAACTCCGCGCAGCGCGCGAACATGCGCGCGAACGGCGTCGGCGTGCCCGACCCCGTGGACGTCGACGCGAAGGAGCGCGAGTACAACGCGCGCGCCGTGCTCGAGGAGCTGACGGCGGTGGCCGACTGGTTTTCGATCGTCCACGGCCGGAAGAAGTCGATTCTCTATTTCAGCGAAGGCATCAGCTACGACGTCAACGACGCGTTCCAGAACCAGGGCAACAACTCCGCGCTGATGATCCAGCTCAGCATGCAGGACCTCGTGCGCGCGGCGAGCAAGTCCAACGCGACCATCTACGCGATCGATCCGCGCGGCATGCTGGGGCTCTCCGACGGCAGC
>DATNBT010000151.1:0-24507 GCA_035571855.1 Vicinamibacterales bacterium | reverse complement strand
CTTTCTTGAGCGACGACACGGGAACGGGCGGCGGGGCATTCGCGCCGCCGCGGCCCCCGCGGCCGCCGCCGCCGAATCCCTGCTGCGCGGTCACCTGATTGAGCGTGCATGCGCCGTCGCCGGTGAAGCCGCTGAACTTCGCCTGACGAACGGCGATCTCCGCGGCCCCGTTGTTCGCGACGATCAGCGACAGCTTCACGTCCTGCCCCGGCACGACGACGCCGTCGTCTGAAAGCGCTTCGATGCGCAGCTCGCTCGCGATGAGGACCGCCTGCTGGAACTCGCGCTCCTTCTGGCGGAGCCGGAACTCGATCTCGAACTTGCCCGCCTCGTCGATCGGCAGCATCCGCAGCTGCGCGCGCAGCACCCGGACGGCATGCAGCCCCGCAATCAGCGGCTGAACGGCGCCTTCGTCGTTGCCGGCGTCGAAGCGCTGCTGCGCGGCGCGCACCTGCGCGGCGATCGCGGCGAGGCCGTCGACGAGCTCCTTCGGCGCGCGGGCTTGCCCTGAGCCCGTCGAAGGGCCGGCATACGCCGCCAGCGACGCGATCGACGAGTCGACGCCGTCGGTCAGCGACTTCTCGTCCTTCTGCATCTCGCCGGGAATCGTCGTCTCGACCAGGCGGTACGTGCGCGCGACCGGGCCGGGCAGCGCGAGCAGCTGCGCCATGCCCTGGCACTTGTGCATGCTGCGGGCTTCGGTGCCGATCTCCGAGAAGGTGCGGCCGAGCAGCTCGTCGTAGACGGACGAGTTGATCTGGCAGAGCTTGCCCGCGTCGGCCGGAGCCACCGCGTTCCGCGGACCGAACGCCGCGGTCCAGTAGTACTTCTTCGCCTGCCACGGGCGCAGGCCTTCACGGATCTGTTCGGGATACTTCGCCGGATCGGCGGCAAGCTTGTACGCGTCGTGCGAGATGATCGCGGACGCGTTGTGATGCTGCCCGCCGTTGTTGCCCGTCGGGTACATGCCGAAGATCACGTCGGGGCGAATCGTGCGGATCATCCGGACGTAGTCGGCCGTGATCTCGTCGCGTCCCCACTTCTGAAACGTCTCCTCGATGCTGAACGAGTAGCCGAAGTCGACCGCGCGCGTGAAGTACTGCTCCGCGCCGTCGAACCGGTGCAGCGCGGCGAGCTCTTCCGTCCTCAGGACGCCGAGCGCTTCGAAAATCTCCGGGCCGATCTCGTTCTGCCCGCCGTTGCCGCGCGTCGCCGTGACGAGCGCCGTCCGGTAGCCCTGCCCGCGATTCAACATCACCAGCAGCCCGTTGTCCTCGTCGTCGGGATGCGCCGTCGCTTCCATGACGATGCCGACGTTGGCGAGGTGGCGGAGGGCCAGCCCGAGCGCGATATGGCCCTGCTGCTGATCGAGCGGCGTCACGCGCATCTGGGCCCGCGGCGTGACGGTCGCGAGCGCCAGCGCGCCTGCGGCCAGAGAGACGAGAACGAGGCGTTTCATCATCCGGGATCTTAAGGCAGGACAGGCTGGATGGGCAGGACTGGCTGGATCCCGCCTATCCCGCCATTCCCGCCTTTCCTGCCAGCACATCGTCGTAGTAGGCCTCGTACATCGGGACGATCTTCGAGTCGTTGAAGCGTTCAACCGCCCGTTTGCGGGCCGCCCGGGCCATGCGGGCATGGGCCGTTTCGTCCGTCAGCAGCCGGATGGACGCGTCGGCCATCCCGTCGAGGTCGTCGGGGTGACACAGGACGCCCGTCACGCCGTCCTCGATGAGCTCGGGAACGCCGCCCACACGCGACGCGACGACCGGCACTTCGCACGCCATCGCTTCGAGCGCCGCCAGGCCGAAGCTTTCCTGCGCCGACGGCATCAGGAACAGATCCGAGGCCGACAGCAGCTGGACGACGAGCTCCTGGTCGCCGAGAAACCTGATCGACTCGCCGAGGTCGGCTTCGCGCGCGGCCTGCGCGGCGTCGACGAGATCGGGGCCGTCGCCGACCATCAGCAGCCGCGACGGCACGCGCGCGTGAATGCGTTTGAAGATTTCGATGACGGCGGCCACGCGCTTGACCGGGCGGAAGTTCGAGACGTGAATCACGACCTTCTCGCCGGGCGCGGCGAGGCTCGCGCGGAGCGCGGACCGATCGGGGCGCTGCGCGACGTCCGTGTCGATGAAATTGGGAATCACGCGGATGTCGCGGATCTCCCCGAACTCACGGCACGTGTCGGCTTTCAGGCTCTCGGACACCGCCGTGACGCCGTCCGACTGCGCGATCGAGAAGGCGACGATTTCCTTGTACGAGCGATCGGCGCCGAGCAGCGTGATGTCGGTGCCGTGCAGCGTGGTGATGACGCGCGGCCGTTTCCCGTTTTTGCCGTTCGACGCGCCGAGAATCTGCTTCGCGAGATAGCCGGCGGTCGCGTGCGGCACCGCGTAATGCGCGTGGATGATGTCGAGCCGCTCGTCGCGCGAGACGTTGACGATCTTGTTGGCCAGCGCGAGCAGGTACTGCGGCTCGCGGAAGAGCGGGTAATTCGGGATCTCGACGCGGTGGAACGACAGCCCCGGCTGGTACTCGCCCAGCCGGAACGGCGTCTCGCTGCTCAGCACGTGGACGTGATGCCCGCGCGACGCGAGGTTCTTGCCCAGCTCGGTCGCGACGATCCCGCTTCCTCCTATCGAGGCGTAGCAAATGATCCCGATGTTCACAACGACCTGAACAGGTTGGCGCGCGGAACGGGCTCACGCACGATGAACCCTTCGGCCCACCGGACACCGGCGAGGGCCCCGAACTGCGCGTCACGGCTTTCGATGAGCTGTCGGAACAACGGAGTATTTAGACGCGTGGCGGCGCTCCCCGGTCCCGGCGGCTGAAACTGCGTCACGTGGCAGTCGAGCGCCTTGCGTTTGGTCTCGTACTGCTCGGTGACATCGACGACAAACGACGGCTTCTCGGCGTCGTTGATGAAGTAGTAGCAGATCCACTCGACCTTCCAGGCGTCGCCCGGCGCCTGATACTTGCGCAGGCCGGCGTTGAACACGCCTTCGGTGACGAGTGCGCTCGCGGCTCCGTGGTCCGGATGGCGATCCGACCAGAACGGCGCGGCCACGACGCGCGGCCGATGCCGTCGAACGAACGTCGCCAGCGTGACGAGATGCTCCGGCGACTTACCGATGGCGCGGTCCGGCAACCGAAGGTTCTCTCGCCACGCCGCGCCCAGTGCCTTGCGGGCGGCCTCGGCTTCCGCGAGGCGCTGCTCGACGGTGCCGTTGCTGCCCATCTCGCCCGCTGTCAGGTCGCAGAGGCCGACGCTCGCGCCGGCGGCGGCGTGACGCGCAATCGTGCCGCCCGCTCCGATCTCGAGGTCGTCGGGATGCGGCCCGAAGACCAGCAGGTCGACGCCCATCAGCGATTGAACTCGAACGCTTTGTCGGACTGGTCGAGCTCGTCGAGGAAGTACCGCAGCAGCACGCGGCTGGCGAGATAGGAGCCCGTCACGCTGTGGCTCGAGTCGCCGAACACGAACAGATGATGCGGGAAGTTCCGGTGCGGCCCGATGTACGGCAGGCCTTCGGCGGTCTTCGCGTAGTCGATGCTCCAGCCGTACGCGGGCTGAATACCCGAGATCTCCGGATAGAGCACCGACAGCTCGTACATCAGCTGCCCCGTCTTCGGCCCGAGGATCTTCGCCATCTTCCGCTCGGGCAGCGTCTCGATGTCGGCGCCCATCACCAGCAGCTTGTCGTCGTCCAGCCAGCGGACGACGTGGTACGGATCGGCGGAGTCGCGGACGACGGTCTTGCGCGTGCCGAGCTGGTTGCGGATCTTCGCGTGGATCGGATCCGTCAGCGTCACGAACGTCGTGCGGAACCAGAAATGCCGCCGCAGCGACTTGAACAGCATCGTCGGCGTCCCGGTCGCGATGATGACTTTGCGCGTGCGGATCTTGCCGCCGGCCGTGTGGACGTCGGCGATCTTCCGGTTGAACGTGATGCGACGGACCGGCGAGTTCTCGTGGAAGATCGCGCCGCGCCTGACGGCCGCGTCGGCGAGGCCGACGCACGCGCGATACGGATCGATCATCGCGCCTTCGCGGCCGCGCAGCGCGACGAGCGGGCTCAGCGCGACTTCTCTGGCGACGACACGCGAACCGAGCGCCGGCGCGTCGAGTCCGGCGGCTTTCTTCGCTTTCCGTTCCTTGGCGAGCCGCGCCTGCTCTTCCGGCGTCAGCGCAATCGTCAGCGACGGGCTCGGCTCGAGCTGGCACTTGATGTTCAGCCGGCGGAGCAGCGACGCGAACTCGAGCGCCGACCGGCGCCACGCCTGGAACCCCGCGCGCGCGGCGCGAAGGCCCAGCAGGTGCTCCGCTTCAGCGAACGGAACGCCGGGATCGTCGGCGATCCAGCCGCTCGCGAGGCTCGTGGCGCCCCGGCCGATCTTCTCCGCTTCGAGCAGGACGACGTTGATGCCGGCCGCGGCGAAGGCGTACGCCGTCGCGCAGCCGGTGAGGCCGCCGCCCACGATCACCGCGTCGACGGTCGCCGGCTTGCGGATGCGTGGATATGAAGGAATGCGCGAGGCGGGAATCCGGTCGCCCCAGGGTGCCCTGCCGAAACGGGTCATCAATCCTTCATTTTATGCTCAGCTTCAAGCAGGGCCTTCTTCCGCGGCAGGCCCCACCGGTAGCCGCCGAGTCCGCCGCCGGTGCGGACGACGCGATGACAGGGAATCGCGAGCGCGACGGGGTTCGTCGCGCAGGCGTGTGCAACGGCGCGAACCGCCGACGGACGGCCAATCGCGGCCGCTACATCTTTATATGTGCGCGTCTCGCCATAGGGGATCGCCGCGAGCGCATTCCATACCTGCCACTGAAACGCGGTCGCCTGGATGTCGAGCGGCAGGTCGAGGCGCGGGCTGCGGCCCTCGAGGTGCGCGACGATGTGCCGCGCCCATTTCTCGAGCGCGGCATCGGCGCCCTGGAGCGTGGCGGCGGGATATTCCGCCTCGAGCGCGCGCAGCAGCTCGGCGTCCGAGCCGCCCATCGAGACGGCGCACACACCCCGCAACGTGGCCGCGACGAGCAGACGTCCGAGCGGCGACTTCACGGTCGCGTACGCGATGGCCGCGCCGGCTCCGCCTTTCCGGTACGACGCCGGCTGCATGGCGAGCTTCGACGCCGCGCGCTCGTAGAAGCGGCTGCTCGATCCGTACCCGGCGTCCAGCATGGCGTCGGTCACGCGAGCGCCGGCACGAAGACCGCGCTTCATCTTCTGCAGGCGGCACGCGTCCGCATACTCGCGCGGGCTGACGCCGACGATGCGCTTGAAGCTGCGCTGCAGGTGATACGGACTGCCGCCGAGACGCGTCGCCAGCTTCGCGAGCGACACGTGGCCGTCGACGTTGGCGAGGTACACGCACGCACGCCGCACTTTGTCGACCCATGGATCCGGCGCGGTCACCTCGTCCGGATGACAGCGGCGGCACGCGCGATAGCCGGCCTCCGCCGCCTCAGCCGGCGTGTCGAAGAACACGACGCGATCGCGGCGCGGCCGGCGGCTTGCGCATGAGGGCCTGCAATAAATGCCGGTCGACGACACGGCATAGACAAACGTGCCGTCGCCGCGTCTGTCGCGGCCGAGCACCTGTTCCCAGCGTAGAGCGGCCGTTTCAGGCCGGCGTTCGTGCGGTCGGTTCATCATCATGCACGCAGTGTGCGCCCGCGCGTGCACCGCGCGCTATCCGGACGTTGCGCTCAAAGTGTAAGCTCGATCCGTGAGAATTGCGGTCATCGGCGCGGGCGGAGTGGGCGGATATTTCGGCGCGCGCTTGGCGCATGCCGGCTCCGACGTCGCGTTCCTCGCCCGCGGCGCGCACCTGCACGCGATGCAGACGAGTGGACTGCACGTCCAGAGCCCGCGCGGCGACATCCACGTGAAAGCCGTCGTCGCCAGCGACGACCCGAAGGCGCTCGGTCCGGCCGACGTCGTCCTCTTCACCGTGAAGCTCTACGATACGGAGTCGGCCGCCGCGCTGCTGCCGCCGCTCCTCGGGCCGGCGACCGTTGTCATCACGTTGCAGAACGGCGTGGACAGCGTCGACATGCTGACGAAGGCGATCGGACGCGAGCATGTCGCCGGCGGCGTCGCGCACGTGCAGGCCGCGATCACGGAACCCGGCGTCATCAGGCACACGGCGCTGTCGCTCTTGATCTTCGGCGAGCTCGACAACACGAAGTCGCCGCGGCTTCAGGCGTTCTACGACCACTGCCGCTCCGCGGGATTCGACGCGAAGCTCGCCGACGACATCCAGTACGAGCTGTGGCTGAAGTTCGTGCGCCTCACCGCGCTCAGCGGAATGATGGCCGTCACGCGTTCGCCGCTCGGCGTCCTGCGCGACGATCCGGATTTGTGGGCCATGTTCCAGGCGGCCGTGATGGAAGCGATGGCCGTCGCGCATGCCAAAGGGATCCGATTCCCGTCGAGCACGTTCACGGACATGCTCAAGCACATCGGCGGCATGCCGCCCCAGGCGAAGTCGTCGATGCTCGAGGATCTCGAACACGGACGCCGGCTCGAGCTGCCATGGCTGAACGCCACGCTTGCACGGATTGGCGACGAAGTCGGCGTCCCGACGCCCATTCATCGTTTCATCGCGACGACATTGAAGCCGTTCGTTCAAGGTAAAATCCAGCCGCATGCGTCTTAAGCTCTGCGTCGCGGCCGTCCTCGCCGGGGTGTTCGCCGTCGCGCCGCTGCATGCGCAGCAGAGCGACCTCGACCAGCTGCTGGCGAAAGCCACCTGGTACTCGATCGACTTCATCGAACACCTCTCGAGCGTCGTCGCCGAGGAGCGCTACATCCAGGACTCGAACGTGGCCCTTGCGACCGTTGCGATCCCGGCGCTCGGAGGGCGCGGCGCCGCCGGCATGAATTCGCCCCGCGGAACGTCGAAGCATCGCGAGCTTCGTGCGGACTTTCTGATCGTGAAGTCCGGCCAGGAGATGTGGACGCCGTTCCGCGACGTGTTCGAGGTCGATCACATTCCGATCCGCGATCGCGAGCAGCGGCTGGCGAAGCTGTTCCTCAACGCGAAACCCGACGCAGCGGCGGAAGAACAGGCCAAAGCGATCGCCGAAGAAAGCGGCCGCTACAATCTCGGCGCCGTCCAGCGCACGATCAACAACCCGGTCTTCGCGCTGCTGATCCTGCAGCCGGACATTCGAAACCACTTCAAGTTCACTCCGGGGAAACCGGACAGGAAGTTCGGCAACGACGTCGTCGTGATCGATTTCGCCGAAGAAGGCCGGCCGACCGTCATCAGAGGACGTCCCGGCGAGGAGATGCCGGCGTTCGGGCGGTTCTGGATCGAGTACGCCACCGGCCGCGTCGTCAAAGCCGAAGTCCGCGTCGAAGTCAGCGACATCAAGGCCAACCTGACGACGACGTTCAAGAACGACGAGCGGCTCGGCATGGACGTGCCGAACGAGTTCCGCGAGGAGTACGACATGCGCGACAGCCGCGTGTCGGGTGTCGCGAGCTACGCACGGTTCCGGAAGTTCGAAGTGAAATCGAGCGAGGAGCTCGCGCCGCCGCCGGCCGCGCCCGCTCCTGCTCCAGACGCGGAGAAGCCACAGTGAAACGCATTGCCCTGTGCCCGCTCGTACTTGTCACGCTCCTCGCCGCCTGCCAGCAGACTCCTTCCAGCACAATGACGCTCAAGTATCCGACGCCACGCAAAGACGCGACGGTCGACGATTATCACGGCACGAGGATCGCCGACCCGTTCCGCTGGATGGAGTCGCTCGACGCGAAGGAGACCGCCGACTGGGTCGCGGCCGAGAACGCCGTCACCGAGCCGTACCTGGCGAAGCTGCCGCTGCGCGATCACTTCAAGACGCGGCTGACCGAGCTCTGGAACTACCCGCGCACCGGCATCCCGTTGATCGAAGGCGGAAAGATCTTCTACGCGCGCAACACCGGCCTGCAGAAGCAGGCGCCGGTCTTCATGCGCACCGCGATCGACGCCGAGCCGTCGCTCGTGATCGATCCCAACGTCATCTCCGCCGACGGATCGCTGTCGCTCTCGGAATGGCAGCCGTCGCCGGACGGCAAGCTGTTCGCGTACGGATTGTCCGAAGGCGGCGCCGACTGGCGCACCATCCACGTCCGCGATCTGACGACCGGCAAGGATCTGGCGGACGACGTCCACTGGATGCGGTTCTCGAATCTCTCGTGGACGAAGGACAGCAAGGGCTTCTTCTACTCGCGCTATCCCGAGCCGCCGAAGAACAAGGTCCTCGAAGCCGCGCTCTCCGGCCACGCGATCTACTACCACCGCGTCGGCACGCCGCAGTCGCAGGACGTGCTCGTCTACGAACGCAAGGATCTTCCACGCTGGGTCATCGACGCGGTCACGACCGAGGACGGCCGCTACCTGCTGATCGTCGTCGCCGAAGGCGCCGAGAACAAGAACAAGCTGTACGTCGCGGACCTCGGCGACCCGAAGGCGCCGAAGATCACGGCGCCCGTGAAGCCGCTGTTCGAAGCCAACGACGCGGAATACGCGCCGATCGGGAACGAGGGCTCGACGCTGTTCATCCGCTCCGACAAGGACGCGCCGAACCGGTTCGTCGCCGCCGTCGATCTCGCCCGCAGCCCGGCGACGATGAAGACCGTCGTGCCGGAGCGGAAGGAAGCGATCGAAAGCGTCTCGCTCATCGGCGGCAGGATCGTCTCGCAGTACCTCGTCGACGTGCAGAGCAGGCTGATGCTGTTCGATCTGAAAGGCGCCCCCGCCGGCGAGATCGAGCTGCCCGGCACCGGCACGGTGGGTGCGATCAGCGGTCGCCAGGATTCGCCCGACATCTGGTACACGTTCACGTCGCCGCTGGCGCCGTCGACGGTGTACGTCTTCAACCCTGCCGCCAAACAAAGCCGATCGTTCGAAGCGGCGAAGCCGCCCGTCGACACGAGCGGCTTCGAGACGAAGGCGCTGTTCGCGACGTCGAAGGACGGAACGAAAGTCCCCTTCTTCATCACGGCGAAAAAGAATCTGCCGCTCGACGGCAACAACCCGACGGTGCTCTACGGCTACGGCGGATTCTCGGTGACGACGCTGCCGTCGTACCGCCAGGACGTGCCCGCATGGCTCGAGCGCGGCGGCGTGTGGGTGACGGCGAACATGCGCGGCGGCGCGGAGTACGGCGAGGCGTGGCACAAGGCGGGCATGCTCGAAAAGAAGCAGAACGTCTTCGACGACTTCATCGCCGTCGCCGAGACGTTGATCAGGGAGAAATACACGTCGCCCGCGAAGCTCGGCATCATGGGCGGCAGCAACGGCGGCCTGCTCGTCGGCGCCGTGATGGAACAGCGGCCCGATCTGTTCGCCGTCGCGCTGCCCGCGGTCGGCGTCATGGACATGCTGCGCTACGACCAGTTCACCGGCGGCAAGCTCTGGACGACGGAGTACGGCTCCTCGTCGAACGCCGGGCAGTTTCCGTTCCTGATCAAGTACTCGCCGCTGCACAACATCAGGAAGGGCACGTGCTATCCGGCGACGCTGGTCACGACCGCCGATCACGACGACCGCGTCGTCCCGAGCCACTCCTTCAAGTTCACGGCGACGCTGCAGGAAGCGCAGGGCTGCGACAAGCCGGTGCTGATCCGCGTCGAAGTGCAGGGCTCGCACGGCTACCGGCCGACCGACAAGCTGATTGCCGAACGCGCGGACGAATGGGCGTTCGCCGCGGCCAACACGGGCATGAAGTAGCGCGGAGGCTTCAGCCGGGCGGTGCGATAAACGCGTATTGCAGCTGATCGAGGATCTCGCCTTCCTTGATGCAGCTGCGGCGCAGCCGCCCTTCGAGGACGTAGCCCGCTTTCTCCAGCACGCGGCATGACGCGTCGTTGCGCGCGTACGGCAGCGCGAAGATCCGCGTGAGGTTGTGGTTGTCGATCGCGTACTTCGTCACCGCGACGAGCGCTTCGGTGACGATGCCCCTGCCCCAGAACGGCTCGCCGAGCCAGTAGCCGATCTCCGCGGACACGCGCTCGACGTCGGAATGCGGCACGTAGCCGATCCCGCCTGCCGCTTCTCCGTCCACTTCAATCGCGAACATCGTCTCGGGCCGCTGGCTGCGTGCGAGGTGAATGAACTCGCGGCCATCGCGCCGCGTGTAGGGATGCGGGAAACGATCGCGCAGGTTCAGCCAGATCTTCCGGTTGTCGGCGTACCTGACGAGCGGGCCGAGGTCGTCATTGGTCCACGAGCGGACGACGGACTTGGAGAGTTGCAGGCGCATCGAGGCGAGTAGTCCGGCTAAAGCCGGACTCTACTATGCCTCTTCCCACCTGAAGCGCGCCAACGAGATCGCCGTGAACAGCGCGGCAAAGGCGAGCAGGATCACCGTCGGCATCACGGCGCTCGACAGCCCCAGCCCGCGCCACGTCGTCGCATCGAGGCCGTCCACCGCCCAGCGGACCGGGACGACCAGCGTCACCTGCTGCATCCATTTCGGGAAGACGAACGTCGGGACCCACGCGCCGCCGAGCATCACCATCACGAGCGACGCCAGCGTGCTCACCCCGCGCGCGGTCTTCGGCGAGTTGCCGAGCGCCGCGATGAGCAGGCCGAAACCCGCCGCCATCATCGAACAGGCGATCGACACCGCCAGGAAGCCGGCGAGGCTGCCGGCGATGCGGACCTTGAACGCGATCATCGCGAAGCCGAACGACACGAGGAGCGTCATGAGCGAGATGATCGTCATGCTCGCGATCTTGCCGCCCACGATCGTGAAGCGCGAGATCGGCGCGCTGCGCAGCCGCGACCACAGCCCGCGTTCGCGTTCCACGAGCATCTCGATGCCGAGGTTGAGGGCCGAGAACAGCAGGAACTGGATGCCCATGCCGGCAAACGAATGCGCGTAGCTGTTGTAGCCGGCATACGGCGCGTTCTTCGCCGTCAGCGCCGCGGTCGACACGCCGAACGGCAGCTGCTGCCGCGGCACGCCCGCCGCACGAGCCACCGCCTGCATGATGTGCTGCGTCATGACGCCCTGCACCAGCCCGACCTCAATCGTGCGCGACGGGTCGTAGACGATCGCGAGCTCGGGCCGCGTCCCGCCCTGTTCCCTGAGCGCGCGGGTCGATCCGTCGCCGAAGCCCCGCGGGATGATCACGCCGACCGCGATCGCGCCCTTCTCGACGCGGTCGCGCGCGTCGGCCTCGCTGGTCACCGTCACGTTCAGGTTGTCGTCGGCCCGCGCCCCGTCGACGATCGCCTGCGACACGGCGCCGCCGTCCTGGTCGGCGAGCGCGACGTTGACCTTCGGACGTCCCTCGCGCGTGCTGCCGCCGGTGATGGCGCCGATGAACGCGCCGATGAAGATGGGCACCGCGAAGGCCACGATGACCGCGCGGCGATCGCTCAGGAAGAGCCGGAGGTCCTTGCGGACCATGGCGAGGAATGCCGTGAGGGCCATCAGTCGCGCAGGCTCCTTCCTGTCAGCGTGAGAAAGACCGACTCGAGCGATTTCGCCCCGCCCGGCGTCACGCCCGCATACAGGCCGGCCAGCGTGTCGTCGGCGACGACCTTGCCGTGGTCGATGATGACGATGCGATCGGCGAGACGTTCGACTTCTTCCATGTAATGCGTCGTGTAGAGCAGCGCCTTGCCGCGCCGCTTCAGCTCTTCGAGGTTGTCGAAGATCGCGTTGCGGCTCTGCGGATCGACGCCGACCGTCGGCTCGTCGAGCAGCAGGATCTCCGGATCGTGCAGCAGGCCGGCCGCGAGGTTGAGGCGGCGCTTCATGCCGCCGCTGAACGTCTTGACGCGATCGCCGGCGCGGTCGGCCAGGCCGACGAGCGTCAGCGCCGCGTGCATCGCGCGCTCGAGCGCCTGCCCCGACAGCCCGTAGAGCGCGCCGAAGTAGCGCAGGTTGTCGCGCGCGCTGAGCTCGTCATACAGCGCGAGATCCTGCGGGACCAGGCCGATCTTCCGTTTCAGCGGATCGGTGTCGCCGGAGAGCGCCTTGCCGCTCACCAGCACGCTGCCCTTCTCGGGCCTCGCCAGCCCCGCGATCATCGACACCGTCGTCGTCTTGCCGGCGCCGTTTGGCCCGAGCAGGCCCGTCAGTTTCCCGGGCTCTACCGCAAACGACACGTCGTCGACGGCGACGAGCGAACCGAAACTCTTGCGGACGTTGCGCACTTCAAGCATCGACATCATCCTGGGGCATTTGTGTCTGGTGAGGCGATAAATCGCGACGAACGGCCGGAATCGTCAGACGAGGGGCTTTTTCGCCGTGTTCACCGCCAGGACGATGACGCCTCCGGCCGCGAGGACGACGCCGATCGTGACAAGCCCGCCGGTAAATCCGCCGGTCGTCTGCTGCACGTAGCCGACGATGTTCGGGCCGACGAAACCGCCGACGTTGCCCACCGAGTTGACGAGGGCGATCCCCGCGGCGGCGCCGATGCCCGACAGAAACGACGTCGCGAACGCCCAGAAGGGACCGAGCATCGACGCCAGGCCGAGCATCGCGATCGACAGCGCCGCGATCGACGGGACGATGCCGTGGACGAGTCCCGTCAGCGCGAACGCGGCGCCGCCCGCCAGCGCCGACAGCGCGATGTGCCAGCGTCTCTCGCCCGTGCGATCGGAATGGCGGCCGATGATCACCATGCCGATCGCCGCCACGCCGTACGGGATCGCACTCAGCCAGCCGACGAGGGCGTCGCTGCCGCCCGACGCCGTCCGCAGGATCTGCGGCATCCAGAACCCCATCGCGTAGAGCGCGACCGGAATCGTGAAGTAGACGGCCGCGAGCAGCCACACGCGTCCGCTCGTCAGCGCGCCGCCGATGCTGTGGACCGTCGACGCCGCCGACGCCTCCTCGGCGAGACGCGCCGTCAGCGCCTGCCGCTCGTCCGGCGTCAGCCAGCGCGCCTCGGACGGATCGTTCGGCAGCGCGCGCAGCACGATCACGCCGAGCACGATCGCCGGCAGCCCTTCGACGAGGAACAGCCACTGCCATCCGGCGAGCCCGGCGGCGCCGTTCAGCGACAGCAGCGTTCCCGACACCGGTCCGCCGATGACGCCGGCGATGACGACGGCCGTCATGAAGCCCGCGATCGCGCGCGCGCGCTCACGCCGTGGAAACCATCGCGTGAGGCAGTAGATGATGCCCGGGAAAAAGCCCGCTTCGGCGGCGCCCAGCGAAAACCGCAGCACGTAGAACGAGAGCGGCGTGCGGACGAACATCATGCCCGCCGAGACGATGCCCCACGTGATCATGATGCGGGCGATCCAGAGGCGCGCGCCGACGCGCGCGAGGATCACGTTGCTCGGGATCTCGAGCAGCGTGTACCCGAGGAAGAAGATGCCGGCGCCGAGGGAGTACGTGACGCTCGAGAACCCGAGCGCCGCGTTCATCTGCAGCGCGGCGAAGCCGACGTTGATGCGATCCAGGTACGACACGACATAGAGCAGGAACAGGAACGGCAGGAGGCGCGTCCTGGCCCTGGCGAGCGCGGCTTCGACCATGGAGTTCCGCTACTATACGCGCGTTGCCTTCGACATCCGCGACACCCTCGCGCGCGCGCGTCACGCTGCTCTGGTTCGGTTTTCTGATCGCGGTCATCACCTATCTCGATCGCGTCTGCATCTCCGCCGCCGCGCCGTACATCACCGACGAACTGCATCTCACGACGCAGCAGATGGCGCGCGTGCTCAGCGCGTTCGCGCTGTCGTACGCGCTGTTCGAGATTCCCTCCGGCTGGCTGGCCGACCGCATCGGCCCCCGCAGAGTCCTCACGCGCATCGTCGTCTGGTGGTCCGCGTTCACGATGCTGACCGGCGCCGCGGGCAGCTACGGAGTGCTGCTGCTCACGCGGTTTCTGTTCGGCGCGGGCGAAGCGGGCGCGCTGCCCAGCTCGTCGAACGCGATCTCACGCTGGTTTCCGATGTCGGAGCGCGGCAAGGCGAACGGCGCCGTGCTGTTCGGCACGCGCGTCGGCGGCATGATCGGCGTCCCGCTCGTGCTGCTGCTCATCACGCGCTGGGGCTGGCGCGCCAGCTTCGTCGTCGTCGGCTCGATCGGTGTCGTGTGGGCGGCGGCGTGGTTCCGGTGGTTCCGCGACGATCCGGCGCGGCACGCGTCGGTGAATGCCGGAGAGCTCGCGCGCATTCACGCGGACGGCGTCGTGCCGGCGCACGCATCGACGCCGTGGGCCGTGCTGCTGCGCAGCAGAAATCTCTACGCCATCTGCGCGATGTACTTCACGTACGGCTACGGCCTCTACTTCTATTTCACCTGGCTGCCGACGTATCTGATTCGCGTCCTCGGCTTCTCGCTCGTCAGCGGCGGACTGCTCTCCGGCCTGCCGTTCCTCTTCGCCGGCGCGGCCAACCTCTCCGGCGGCTGGGTGACCGACGTGCTCGCGCGCACGCGCGGCCTGCGCGTCGCCCGCTGCTGGCTCGGCTTCGGATCGTTTCTGACGGGCGCCGTGCTGACGGTCATCGCGACGCTCGTCGCGCAGCCGGTTGCGAAAGCCGTGCTGCTGGCGCTCGCGCTCGGGTCGGTCGACTTCGCGCTCAGCGCCTGCTGGTCGGTGTGCCTCGACGTCGGACGGCGGCACGCCGGCGTCGTCACCGGCTGCATGAACACGTTCAGCAATCTCGGCGGCGTCCTCACGCCGCTCGTCGTCGCGTACTTCGTCGAGCGGTGGCAGTCGTGGACGATGCCGTTCTACGTGACGGCCGTCGTCTACGCTGCCGGCGCGGTGATCTGGCTGGCGATCGATCCGAACCAGACCCTGAACGCTGAACCCTGAACCCTGAACCCCGTTACGGGAGGGTCTGCTTTTTCACGTCCGCCGCCATCTCCTCGCGGTGCGCCTGCAGCTTCGCGCGCAGCTCGGGACGCGAGATCGCGAGCATCTCGACGGCGAGAATCCCGGCGTTCGCCGCGCCCGACGCGCCGATCGCGACGGTCGCGACGGGAATGCCTTTCGGCATCTGAGCCGTCGAGAGCAGCGAGTCGAGCCCGTTCAGCGCCGACGTCATCGGCACGCCGATGACCGGGGCCACCGTATGCGCGGCCGCGACGCCTGCGAGATGCGCGGCGCCGCCGGCGCCCGCGATGATCACTTCCATCCCGCGGCCGATCGCGCCTGATACGTATTCAGCGACGACGGCGGGCGTACGATGCGCGGACATCACGCGGCTTTCGTGCGCGACGCCGAACTTGGTCAGCATTTCTCCGGCAGCCTTCATCGCGTCCCAGTCGGACTTGCTGCCCATGATGATTCCAACGAGCGGTTTGTCGTTTGGCATGACCTGCTATTTCACCACACGTTACTTACTCGTGTGCACTGCTTGGGACTCAAAGGGTCACGGCGCTTCCCCATGCTTGAGCGGCCGGGCAGTTTTCCGGCGCTTTTTGACATACGAGTCTGGCATGTGGCCTGCACCCGCGTTGGGGCCGGTCGTCGGCCGGCCATTCATGCGAGTCAGGATTCTGAAGCTGCCGCCAGCGTCCAAGCTGGAGGGACTGGATATGGGGCCATTGAAGCTGCGCCGTGGCGAGACGCGCAACCTCAGGAGCCCGATCGCCGACGTGCTGATTGACTGGGGCTATGCCGAGCCCGTCGCAAGCCCCGCCTCCGCGGTCCGTCCCACCAGAAAGCGCGCCCGCGACCGTCACCGCTAACTGAACCAATCCGCGCGGGGCGGACGCAGTAGAATCGCCCCTTATGACGTTTCGAACGCTCGCACTCGCCGCGGCGGTCGCAGCGGCGACGCCCGTCTTCGCGCAGGCGCCGCAACCGGCGCCGCCGAAACTCGAACTCCCCTATACCCAGTTCACGCTGCCGAACGGCCTGACGGTGATCCTGCACGAGGATCACGCGGTGCCGCTCGTGTCGACGAACATGTGGTACCACGTCGGCTCGGCGCGGGAGAAGCCGGGCCGCACCGGCTTCGCGCACCTGTTCGAGCACCTGATGTTCATGGGCTCGGGCCACGTGAAGCCCGGCGAGTTCGACGACCTGCTCGAGGGCGTCGGCGGCACGAACAACGGATCGACGGAGAACGACCGCACGAACTACTGGATCAACGTCCCGTCGAACGCGCTCGACCTCGCGCTGTTCCTCGAATCCGATCGCATGGGCTATCTGCTCGAGTCGATGACGCCGAAGACCGTCGACGCGCAGCGGGACGTCGTGAAGAACGAACGGCGCCAGAGCTACGAGAACCGTCCGTACGGCCAGGCCGAGCTGCTGCTCGGCGAGCTGCTCTACCCCGAGGGCCATCCGTACCACTGGCCCGTCATCGGCTACATGAACGATCTCACCGCCGCCAGCTACGAAGACGTCGTCGAGTTCTTCAAGAAGTACTACGCGCCGGCCAACGCCAGCCTCGTCGTCGCGGGCGACATCAACACCGCCGACGCGCGGAAGGCCGTCGAGAAGTGGTTCGGCGACGTGAAGGCCGGACCTTCGCCGGAGCCGATGACGATTCCCGGCGTCGCGCTCACGAGCGTGACGAAGAAGACCGTGACGGACAAGGTGCAGCTGCCGCGGATTTATCTCGCGTGGCTGACGCCGGCGCACTTCGCGCCCGGAGACGCCGCGCTCGACATGGTGGCCGACGCGCTCGCGGGCGGAAAGAACTCGCGCCTGTTCAAGCGCCTCGTCTACGAAATGCAGATCGCGCAGGACGTGCAGGCGTACCAGGCGTCGCAGGCGCTGTCGTCGTACTTCCTGATCCAGGCGACGGCGCGTCCCGGCCACACCGTCGACGAGCTGAAGAAGGTCATCGACGAAGAGATCGTCAAGCTGCAGACGCAGACGCCGGACGCGCACGAAACCGAGCGATCGGTCAACACGATCGAGGCGTCGTTCCTCAAGCGGATGGAACGCATCGGCGGCTTCGGCGGCAAGGCCGATCAGCTGAACGCCTATTACACGACAACGGGCGACCCGGACTACTTCAACGAAGACCTCGGACGCTATCGTTCGATGTCGCCGACCGACATCCGCGCCGCGGCGGCGAAGTTCCTGCCGCTCGACAAACGCGTCGAGCTGACGGTCCTTCCTGAAGGAGCCAGGTAATGAAACGCAGCGTTCTCGGGGTTCTCGCGGTGCTCGGGGTGATCGGGGTGCTCGCGGTTCAGCCGCACGCGCAGGCGCCCGATCGCAGCAAGGCGCCGCAGTCGGGTCCGCCGCCCACGCTGAAGCTGCCCGCGATCCAGAAGCGGATGCTCTCGAACGGCCTCGGCGTCTGGATCGTGGAACGCCACGGCGTCCCGGTCGTCCAGGTGAACCTCGTCGTCCTGAGCGGCACCGGCGACGACCCGCCGAACAAGTTCGGCATCGCGAGCCTCACGGCGTCGATGCTCACCGAGGGCGCGGGATCGCGCTCGGCGCTCGAAGTCGCCGACGCCGTGGACTTCCTCGGCGCCGATCTCGGCACCAACGCCGGCAGCGACGGATCGGCCGTGCGGCTGAGCGTGCCGGTCGCGCGGCTGGCCCAGGCCCTGCCGATCATGGCCGACGTCGCGCTCCGGCCGACGTTCCCCGCCGACGAGCTGCAGCGGCAGCGCGCCGAGCGGCTGACGCAGATCATCGAAGCGCGCGACGACCCGCCGTCGATCGATCAGCTCGCGTTCGCGCGCGTGCTCTACGGCACGACGCACCGGTACGGCACCGCGCAGGCCGGCACGGCGCAGACGATTCAGTCGTTCACCGTCGACGACCTGCGGACGTTCTACCGGTCGGCCTACGTCCCGTCGAACGCGGCCCTCATCGTCGTCGGCGACGTGACGCCCAATCGCGTGATGCCGCTGCTCGAGACGAGCTTCGGCAAGTGGCAGGGCGGCACCGCCCCGCAGCACGCGACGCTGACGGCGCCGCCGCTGCCGCCGGCGCGGCAGATTTATCTCGTCGACAAACCCGGCGCGCCGCAGTCGCAGGTGCGCATCGGCTGGGTCGGGGTGCCGCGCTCGACGCCCGACTACTTCCCGCTGACGGTGATGAACACGATCCTCGGCGGATCGTTCTCGTCGCGCCTCAACCTGAACCTGCGCGAGAAGCACGGCTACACCTACGGTGCTTCGTCGGCGTTCGACATGCGGCTCGGCGCCGGTCCGTTCGTCGCCGCCGCCGGCATTCAGACCGACAAGACCGCCGACGCGCTGAAGGAGTTCTTCAACGAGCTGAACGGCATCCTCCAGGCGGTGCCGGCCGACGAGCTCACGCGCGCGAAGCACTACGTCTCGCTGCGGTATCCGACGCAGTTCGAGACGACCGGCGACATCGCCGGCCGGCTCGAGCAGGCGCTCGTCTATCACCTGCCGGACGACTACTTCTCGACCTACGTCCAGAAGATCGAGGCCGTGACCGGCGCCGACGTGCAGCGCGTCGCGCAGAAGTACATCGTTCCCGGAAAGTTCGCGGTCGTGATCACCGGCGACCGCGCCGCCATCGAGCCGGGCATCAAAGCGCTCAACCTCGGACCCATCAAGGTGATGACCGTGGATGACGTTTTCGGGCCCGCGCCGACAATCAGGTAAACATCTGCAGGGCGGACAGTTTTGTTCGTCCTGCTAACCCGCGCTTCCTCCGCGACATAGGCCGGACGCTTCGTCTGGCGCGACGGTTGCCATGCGTATCCGCGTGGCATCAGTCCTTTTCCGTCTGCGTTCGCAGCACGGCATCAGCCTTCTCGAGGTCATGGTTACGGTCTCCATCATGGCGATCGTCGGCAGCATGGCCGCGGCCAACATGACCGACTCGCGCCGTTCGATGCAGAGCGACGGCGCGATGCGCATCGTCATGAGCGAGCTCAACGGGGCGCGCGACATGGCGATGACCGAGCGCCGCAACATGGAAGTGCAGTTTGCCGGCGGCAACTGGGTGCGCGTCATCCGTCACGAAGCGCCGGGCATCGCGACCACGCTTCTTCGAAGCGTCGCGCTCGAAAGCAACGCGACGTTCAGCCTGGCGGTCGGCGTGCCCGACACGCCGGACGCCTTCGGCGCCGCCGCGCCCGTTTCGTTCGGCGCGGCGCAGACGATCATGTTCGGCACCGACGGGATGCTGATCGACGGCAACGGCAACCCCGTCAACGGGACGGTGTTTCTCGCGATCGCCGGGCAGCCGGCGTCCGCCCGCGCCGTGACCGTGCTCGGCTCGACCGGGCGCATCCGCGGCTACAAGTGGTTCGGCGGCGTGTGGAAGCGGGTGTGACGATGCGGTCCACACAGTCGGGCTTCTCGCTCGTCGAGACCGTCTTCGCGATCGGCATCCTCTGCGTCGGCGCGCTCGGCATGGCCGGCATCTTCACCGCCGGCATGCAGCGGACGATCAGCTCGCCGGGCGAACTGATCGCGACGCAGAAGGCTGCCGAAGCGATCGAAAGCGTCTTCAGCGCCCGCGACTCGCACACGCTCGCCTGGGGTCAGCTGCGCAACGAAAGCCACGGCGGCATCTTCCTCGACGGGGCGCAGCCGATCAAAACACCGGGCGCCGACGGCGTGGTCAACACGCGCGACGACGGCCCGGTCGAGAGCGTCGTGCTGCCGGGACCCGATCAGCAGCTCGGCACGTTCGACGACGTGACGAAAACGCTCGACGGCTTCACGCGCCAGATTGCGATCGCCGACCTGTCCGACGACCTGCGCTCGATCACCGTCACGGTCACGTACAAGGCGGGACCGCAGACCCGCACGTACTCGATCACCGCGTACATCTCGACATGGGCATGACGTCCGCACTCCATCGTCCTCGTCACCCGGAAGCCGGCACCAGCCTCGTCGAGCTGCTCGCCGCGACGGCGCTCGGCCTGGTCGTCATCGGCACGGCGATGACGACGTTCAAGGACGCGCTCGGCATGTCGAATGTCGCGTCGAATCTGTCCGACGCGAGCCAGAACCTGCGAGGCGGAACGAATCTCCTGGTCCGCGATCTGACGGAGGCCGGCCGCGGCATTCCGACCGGCGGCATTCCAATCCCGAACGGCCCCGGCACGGGCCCGATCAACCGGCCGAGCCCGCCCGGATTCGCGTACACGTTCGACAACGTCGGCGCGACGACGCTGACGGCCGTCGTGACCGGCGCGGCGAAGGGGCCGACCATCGACGGCCGGCCGACGGACATGGTGACGCTGCTCACGATCGATCCCGTCCTCGACGCCGCGCTGAACGGTCCGCTGCAGGTGCAGCCGGCCGCGACGCCCGGCGCCGTGCCGAAACTGGCGGCCGACGGCAGCTCGCTCACCGTGACCGCGAACGAACAGACGTGGATTACCGGCGATCCCGCCAACGGCCGCGCGCCGGTGAACAAAGGCGACCTGCTGATGTTCACGGACACGAACGGGAACGCGGCGATTCAGACCGTCACGCGCATCGATCCGTTCACGGTCTACTTCGACTCGAACGCCGACGACTTCTTCAGCTTCAACCAGCGCAACGCGACGGCCGGCTCGATCACGCAGATCCTCGGCGACGCGCTGACGGTGCAGCGCGTCACGATGTACACGTACTACGTCGACCCGGGCGTTCCGCCGAACGCCGTCCCGCGGCTGATGCGCCAGTACAACGACTCGACCCCGCAGGCGCTGGCCGGCGTCGTCGAGGACCTGGAGCTCAGCTACGACCTCGTGGACGGATCGCACAATCCGACGGCGCAGCGCGAGCTGCCGTACACGTCCAACGGCGCGACGTACTCCGCCAATCAGATCCGCAAGGCGAACCTGCACGTCGGCGTGCGGTCGGAGGAGATGTCGGTCCGCGTCCATGACTACCTGCGCACGCATCTCTCCACCGTCGTCAGCCTCCGCAACCTCGCCTTCGTCGATCGCTACAGGTAGGGCCATGCGAGACACGCGAGACAGGGAACGCGGCATCGCGCTCATCGCGGCGCTGATGGTCATGCTGCTGATGTCGGCGCTGCTGATCGGCTTCACGACCGTGGTGATGAGCGACCAGCGGTCGCGCGGCATCGACAAGGATCGCGCGCGCGCGTACTACGGCGCGCAGTCCGGCCTCGAGAAGCTCACGGTCGATCTCGGCAACCTGTTCCTGACGAAGGTCGCGCCGACCAACGCCGACATCGCCGCGCTGTCGAACAACCCGCCGGCGATTCAGAACGTCACGTTCGTCGCCCCCGGAGGCGTGACGGCGTACGGGATCACGCAGGTGGCGTGCAATCCGCAGGGACAACTGAGCTGCAACGGCCAGATTCAGTCCGGCTCGTATCAGGGGCTGATGGCGCTCAAGCGCGAATACCGGCTCGACGTCGTCGCGAAGACGTCGAGCGGCGGCGAAGCGCATCTGACGAGGATTCTGGAGTCGGTGGCGATCCCGGTGTTCCAGTTCGGCATCTTCTCCGACGTCGACCTGGCGTTCTTCGCCGGACCGAACTTCAACTTCGGCGGGCGCGTGCACACCAACGGCAACCTGTTTCTGTCGGAAGGCAACGGCAGCACGCTGACGTTGAACAACAAAGTCACGGCCGTGAAGGAAATCGTGCGGCAGCGGCTGCAGAACGGCGTCTCGATCGACACGCCGTCGGCGCACGCGGGCACGATCAGCATGGCGACCGGCACGAACTCGTTCCGTCCGCTCGATCGCACCGAAGGCAGCGTGCAGGACGGCCTGAACCCGTTGACCGCGAACGACAACTGGCCGACGATCTCGCTGAGCGCCTACAACGGCTACATCCGCAACGGCGCGACGGGCGCGAAGGCGCTCAACCTTCCGCTCATCACCATCGGCGGAGCGAACACCGCGCTGGTGCGCAGAGCGCCGGCCACCGAGAACGTCAGCGACCCGCTGCTCTACGGCGAGCGCCTGTACAGCAAGGTCAGCCTGCGCATCATGCTGTCGGACTTCGCGAACGACATCAGCGCGCTGCCGCAGGTGAGCGCCGCGGCGCCCGTGCTGCTCGACGGCAACTGGAACGCCGCGCCGCCGGCCGGGTACGGTCCGATCTCGGCGGCGAACGCGCCGATCGCGCGGTCGGCGGGCGTGCAGACGATTCAGA
This sequence comes from Vicinamibacterales bacterium, assembly GCA_035571855.1. Classification (GTDB taxonomy): domain Bacteria; phylum Acidobacteriota; class Vicinamibacteria; order Vicinamibacterales; family CAVVIG01; genus DATNBT01. The sequence continues at coordinate 2,500 of DATNBT010000151.1, read as the reverse complement.
CCGTGGCGAACACCGCCGCGGGCGACACGTTCATTCAGATCGCCGCGCCGGCCGTCGGCAACTTCTATCACCTGCCGGTGTTTCCGCAGACGATCTCGTGGGGACCGCCGCTGCAGCAGGTGCAGGTGAACTGCACGGCGATCGTGCCGGCCATCGCCCCCAATCCGCCGCAGTTTCAGAACTGCACGAAGGTCGGCGGCGGCGGCCTTCCGAACGTCCCTGCCGGCGCCGTCATGAACTCGCCGGTCGTCGACGGCGTGTCCGTCCCGGTCACGACGACCAATTCGCCCGGCGGCGGCCTTCCGGCGATGTTCACGTTCAACGTCAGCAGCACCGCGCCGTTCGCGGCGAACTCGTTCTGGATGCGGGACAGGAACACGCTCGGGTGGAACCTCGTGACGTGCCTGGGCTGGGCGAGCACGCCGACGCTGCGGCTGACGAACTGCACCAACGTGCCCGCGACCAGCGCCGGGGCGGCCGCCATCACGACGGGCGCGCTTCAGGCACGCGACAGCGGCACGATCGGCGGCTACATCAAGATCGACATGCAGGACACCGCCGGCGTCTGGCGCGATGTGACGACGGAGATTCTGAATTACGGGATCGGCGCGCCCAATCAATCCGGCGCCGGCTGCGGCGATCCGTCGCCGAACGCGATCCTCAGAATCCAGCGGCTGCGCGACAACGCCGGCACGTGCCACTACGCCGGCAGCACGATCGCGTCGGACTACTGGCCGCAGACGCTGTTCGACACGCGCGAGGCGCTGCTGCGTGACGTCGTGCCGCTCGACGTGAACAACAACCTGCAGCGCGACGTGAACTTCGGCGGCGTGATGCACTACATCGCGCTCGACGTCCGCAACCTCTCACGGTGGTTCCAGGGCCTCGGCGCCTACGCGGGCGGAAGCGGAACGCAGGCATTCAACACCGGCGGCTACTCGGTCTACTTCTCGGATCGCCGCAACAACCGCGACGCCAACGCGCTCGAAACGGGCGAATACGGATTCGAGGACATCGTGAATCCCGCCGACCCGAACGGCACGCCGAACGGGGCGCTCGATCCTGGCGAGGACGTCAACGCGAACGCCATCGTCGATGTCTACGGCGCGGTCCCCAACTACAACGGCGTCCGGAGCGCGCTGCCGCCGGGAGCGGTCGCGCCGTTCAACGCGGCGTCGGGTCCGGGGACGCTGATCAACACGCCGGGAGCGATGACGAACCGCGCCATCTTCTTCCGCCACGCGCTGAAGCTCGTCAACGGCGGCCTCGGCAACATCGTCGCGCCCGGGCTGACCGTCGTGACGGAGAACCCGGTCTACGTGCAGGGCGACTGGAACGCCGCCGCGCCGGGCTTCTCGAGCACCGACGGCCACGTCGCGACCTCGGTCATCGCAGACGCGGTGACGCTGCTCTCGAATCAGTGGACCGACTGGAACTCGTTTCTCAATCCCTACTGTCCGGCGCCGAGCGTCGGCAAGTGCCTGGCCGCGAACTCACGCAACCGCGCCACCCCGGCCTACTACCGGCTGGCGATCATCGGCGGCAAGGGCATGGCGTTCGCGCAGCCGGCCGGCACCGCGACCGACTTCGGCACCGACGGCGGCGCGCACAACTTCCTGCGGTATCTCGAGAACGGCAATCAGCCGGTCAACTACATGGGATCGATCGCGACCTTCTATTACAACCGGCAGGCGGTGGGCACGTTCAAGTGCTGCACGACGGTCTACGGCGCGCCGACGCGCAACTACGCGTTCGACACCGACTTCCTCAACCCGGCGCTGCTGCCGCCGCTGACGCCGGTCTTCCGCGATCTCAACGCGCTGGGATTCTCTCAGGAGCTGCGCCCGGGGAAATAACCGACACGGCCATCCCGACGATCACGACCACAACGGCGCCGATCAGGTTGTGCCACAGGAACGCGATGTCCCTGGTCCACGGCGAAAACGCCACGGTGAGGACGACGGCCATGCCCGCGACGAGGCCGACCATGGCGCCCATCGCGGTCGCGCGCTTCGTGCCGATCGCGAGGATGAACACGCCGAGCAGCGACCCGTAGAAAAACGAGCCGTACCGGTTGACGACCTCAATCAGCGAGCCCTGGTTCGCCGCATACATCGCCACCACGCACGCGAAGAGGCCCCAGGCGATCGTCGCGAGCCGGGAAACGGCGAGGTAGTGCGAGTCGGTGGCGTCCCTGACGAAGTGCCGGCGGTAGAAGTCGATGATCGTCGCGGTGGCGAGCGCGTTCAGCTCGCCGGCGCTGGCCGACATCGCCGCGGCGAAGATCGCGGCGATCAGCAGGCCCATCAGGCCCATCGGCATCCACGTCGTGATGAACGTCGGGATCACGTAGTTCACGTCGGCGTAGCGCGTGTCGCCGGTCGTCTCCTTGACGATCTCGATGGCGCGCGACCGGATGTTGCCCACGACTTCGTCGCTCGTCAGGAAGTCCTCGCGGCTTCCCCGCTCCGCGGCGGCACGGCGGACGGCGATCGCCTGA
>DATNBT010000150.1:0-4438 GCA_035571855.1 Vicinamibacterales bacterium | reverse complement strand
CGGCGACCGAGGGGACCATCTGATGCCGGAACCGGCCAAGCCTGAAACGACAGTCAGCTTTCCCCACGATCTCAACGAGCGAACGCCCTCCCCAGACGCCGTCGCGCGTCATCATGGCGGACAGATCATGGGCCTCGATCGATATGTCCTGGCCCTCGACAAAATGCAAGCGCTTGCGCGAAACCGCGGCATCCGGATCTTCGTGGGCACGTTTCGCGTATTCGCGAAACCCGGCGCGATGCTTCCGATGAATCAGTCTCTGTACCAGACCCTGAATGACGGCTACTGGTGGCCTTACACGTATGCCGAAATACAGCGAATTGTCGCCTTTTACAACCGGACGCTTCGCACGTGGGCGGCAGAGGCGGGCGCTCGCGTGATGCCGATCGACGAACAGATGCCATGGGAGCACGAACTCTATCTCGACGGAATTCACGAGCTGCCTGCCGGCGAGGCGCTCCACGCGTGGATCGTGCTGCAGCAGTTGATGCCCGCGATCCGCGCCGACCTCGCCGCTAATCGGCTGCCGCGGCAGTCTCCTGGGGCGGCTGCACTCTACTCAGCGGAGTACTGGAGGATCGACAGGATCAAGACCGCCGACGCTATTGCAGCGGGGGACGCAATGAACGCGGCGATTGCATCTCCACCTGCAGACGAATTGGCAGACGCGTTTCCGCTGTCGGCGATCGCCGTGGCGGGACCTGGCGCTGCAGTGGTTCATGGAAAGGTCCCTCGAGTCATCACCTCCGAAAGTCCATCGTCATACGCCGCCACGATTCCGATGTCATCCATAGATGGCTCCCACGGACCGGGCTGGGTTGACGTCGACATGCTCGTCACCAGAGGCCGTCTATCCGCCGGTCTGCTCGACAAATCGGGACAACGCTTTCTCACCGCCGGCGGAGCGTCTGAATCGGCCGATGTGCAGAGCATTCGCTTGCGCGTCGACGACGTCGCGGAGATCGGCAGCCTGATCATCTCGAACGACCGTGGCGGGAGTAGCGGCCGGTCGTCAGGCGAGCTGCGATCGGTGGTCTTGCAGCGAATTCGCTAAGGAATAAACCCGACGCTGCGCCATAAAGGCGCTGGATCGAATACGCGGCCGTTCGTAATCACCCGATAGATCTTTCTCGTGTTCTCGATCTCCTCGAGCGGACTGGCGTCGAGGATGACGACGTCGCCGCGTTTGCCGACGTCGATCGACCCGCTGTCGCCGTCATGCTTCATGGCGCGCGCGGGGACGATGGTCGCCGACTGCAGCGCTTCGAGCGGCGTGAATCCCGCTTTCACGTACAACTCGATCTCGCGGTGAAGGCTGAAACCGGGGACTGACTGATCCGTGCCCGCGACGATCGGCACGCCGGCTTTGTGCAGGATGCCGACGATCTTCTCGTCCTCTTCGAACCGGCGATGACGAAACGGCGCCGCGTCCGCAGGCGACCCGAAGCCGTTGAGCGGCGTCGCCAGCTCGCGCGCGACGTGCGAGATTCCAGGTTCGAACGATTCGATCGGCTGGTTGAACGGACGCGCCAGCAGCTCGTACAGCGCAAGCGTCGGATCGAGCAGCGTCTTGTGCGCCTTCATCGCCGCCACAATCTTCGCCGGATCCGGATAAGCGACGTTGGCGATGTACTCCGCGTGGTTGATCTGATCCATCCCGGCGTCGATCGCCTCGAACGCATTGATGCCGTCGGGCACGTGTCCGGTGACCGTCATCCCGAGCCGATGCGCCTCCTCGCAGATCGCGCGCATGACCGGCAGCGTGATCGAGCTGTAGATCTTGATCTGCTGGAAGCCGGCGTCGTGATAGCGGCGCACGACCGCCCGCGCCTCGTCGGCATTGTTGGCGCGGATGGCGCCCATCGCATTCGGGCCGTCGCCGTCGACGATGCCCGCCAGCAGCATGCGCGGGCCGATGCCCTTGCCCGAGGCGACGGCGTCGCGAACCGCGGTGATGTAGTCGAACTCGTTGCCGACGTCGCGCACCGTCGTCACACCGGACGCGAGATAGATCGGACCCCACTCGACCTGCTCGAAGTGCGCGTGCATGTCCCAGAGGCCCGGGATGAGCGTCTTGCCGGAGGCATCGACGACGGTCGCGTTCGCCGGAACGGCCACGCGGCGGGATGGTCCGACCGCGCTGATGCGGCCGTCGGTGATGACGACCGTGCTGTTCCGCTGAGGCGACCGCTTGCCGGTGACGTCGATGACGGTGCCGCCGGTGATCGCGATCGACGGACTGGGCGGCGGCAGCACAGCCGCGGCCGTCTCCGCCATCGCCGCCATGCCGTCCGATGCCGCGCGCGCGACGAGCTGCGGCACGGCGGCTTCCAGATCCGGCCGCACGGCCTCGAAGTGATCGAACTCCGCGTCGACGCTGACCATCGCGTCTAGCCGGCCGTCGGCGTTGGTCCACAGCGTCTCGCGCCCCCAGATCACACCGGTGACGCTGAAGCGGTCCAGCGCCCACGTGCGGCCGTTGACGGTGAACGAGTCGCGCCCGCGCGGCTCGATGCGCGCGGTGCCAGACGGCAGCAGCGGAATCGACGCCGGACGTCCGTGCGTGTTCCAGTACCGAAGCAGCTCCTCCTGCATCGAGACGGGCGCGTAGCCGGCGAGTGTGAAGCTCCCCGCCGGCACCTGCATCACGTCCTGATCGATCGTCGACAGCCGCGCGGTGTCGCCTTTGATCGTGAAGCGCGTCGGCGTGAGCGGCGCCGCGAACTGCATCGTCGTCTTCAGCGCGACGCCGGTGCCGCGATCGGTGAAGGAAAAATCCGACGTCAGCGTGTACTGGTCGCCGGCAGGGGCAATCTGGTAGCGCTCGACGCCGATCGCCTGTTCGAACTTGAAGAGCGTGAACGCGCCGGTCTCGGACGGATCGTCCGCGGCGCGGACAAACAGCCCGAGCGCGACAACCGCGGCCGCGGCAAGCGACGCACGGAGCCGCGTCATCGCGGGGGCTGGAGCTTGGAGGTCTTGCCGAGCGCGATCAGGTTCGCGAGCAGCTGATACGAGCCGTCGACGCCCGCCGGCAGCTCACGCCACAGGCCGAGGCCGACGTACACCCACTGTCCCTTGCCGTACTGCGCCTGGACGAGCGCGCCCTTCTTGACGCCCTGGTTGTACTCGAAGGTATCCGCCATCTCGAGGATGTCTTTGTAACGCGAGTCGTGATCGGCGCCGAGGAAGTAGAGGCCGCGCTCCTGCACCCAGCCTTTCCACGTGTCGTCGTTGATGCGGTTGGGCGCGTTCACCAGCGGCGTGTTCTCGTACGCGATCTTCACCGGCGCGTTCTCGTCGGTCACGCGATCGTTGCTGACCTTGGCCGGATACGGCCCGTACTGCGCGTCGTTGAACTCGAACTTGTTGTACTGCACGATCAGCGCGCCGCCGTTGTTGACGTACTCGAGCAGCCGCGCGTTGTTCGCGCGCAGATCCGCGCGCCGCTCGTACGCCCGCACGCCGGTGACGATGGCGTCGAAGCGCGACAGGTTGCCCCACGCGAGATCGTCGGGCGTGATCATCTCCACTTTCGCGCCGAGCTGCTCGATCGCCGGCGGCACCTGGTCGCCGACGCCCATGATGTAGCCGATCGTCAGATTCGGCACCGTGTTCACGTCGATCACTTTGATCGTCGTCACGGCCGCGTCGTAGATGTGCTGGCGCCGGATGTGCGGGTACTCGATCACCTGGAATCCGCGATCGTAGGTCGCGTCGCCGTACTTCACGACCGCGCGCACGGGATATTCTCCGGCCTTCGTGCCAAGCGGCGGCTTGACGATGAACCGCAGCGTCTGCGACTCGTCGGGACGCGCGAGCTTGAGCGGCTGCTGCGCCGGCGTGGACGTCCATCCCTGCGGCAGGTCGAGCGACACCGTGCTGTCGCTCGCGCCCGGCACGTCGTTCACGATGGTGACGCGCACTTCGCGCGTCTCGCCGCCGGCCGCCGGCAGCGGCGAAGGCGTCGCGGGCGCCGCAGCAGGCGGCGCGCCACGGCGTCCGCCGCGTCCCGTGGCGATCGGCGCGACCGGCGCCGCTGGACGGAGCGACGACGCGGGGATAATCGCCACTTCCGGAGACACGCGAACCGACAGCGCCGGGACGACGAGCAGCTCGGTCCGCTTCTCGCCGCTGAAGATGTCGCCGCTGTAGCGGTACTGCACCGCCACCGCGCCGAACACCTCCTCGACCGCGGGGCCGCCGGGCGCGCCGGGGAAACCGAGCGTCACCTCGCCGTAGAACGTCGTCGGACGGTACGGCAGGCCGAACGGCGCGTCCGCGTCGAACGTGTAGCGGCCTTCCTCGCCCTTGCGATGCCAGTACGGCTCGCTGACGCGCGCGTTCGCCGGAATCTTCATCGTGACGTCGCAGCGGCCCGCGATGTCCTTCTTGAGCGACGACACCGGAACGGGCGGCGGGGCATTCGCGCCGCCGC
>DATNBT010000149.1:0-7428 GCA_035571855.1 Vicinamibacterales bacterium | reverse complement strand
GTGATGCCGGGATGCCACTTCGCCTGACCCGCTGGGCGAAATCGAATGGGTAAGTGCAGGGTGTAACGAAGCCCACGGCGGGCACGATTCGAGCGCTCTCTCATCGTGTGTGTCCGCGGGGGAGGCGGAGAAATGCGAGGTAGCAAGCGCGGTGCCGGTCGAGTCGCGTTCAGCGACCGGCTGCACGCAAAAACAAGCGCTTCTGCTTCAGCGGTTCAGCGGCTCGCGGACAGCTCGGCGTAGAGGCCGTCGATCTGCGGGACGCGCGGCGCCCAGCCGATGTCGTCGGTCTTGAGCTGCTTCAGGATCTCTTCCTTCGGCGTACCGGCCTTCACGAGCGCCGTGAGCCGATCGATCACCGTGTTGAACTTCGCCGCGTACGCCTGGATGTCGGCTTTGGTCAGCACGGGACCGTTGCCCGGCACCGCGGCGTCGAAATCCAGCTTCAGCAGCTCCTCGAACACGTGCTTCCACTCGAGCGCGCTGCCGCCGCCCGCGTAATCGATCAGCGGCCCCTGCCCTCCGGTCGTCACCGCGTCGCTCACCGCGACGACTTTCAGATCCGGAAAGTAGACGATGCTGTCGCCGCTCGTGTGAGATCGGCCGAAGTGCCGCGCTTCGACGGTGACGCCGCCGAGCGTCGTCGTCGAACGATCGCCCTGATACGTCCGGTTCGGCGGCGCGGGCTTCGGGTTGTTGTTGTAGGTCGCGGCGTTCGCCGCCAGGTTCGCGTGTCCGAGCACGGGGACGCCCGCCGCTTCGAACCTGTCGACGTTGCCGGTGTGATCGGCGTGATGATGCGTGACGATCACGAGCTTCACCGGCTTGTCCGTGACCGACCTGATCTGCTCGAGCAGCGCGTTGTAGTTCTGCTCGCCGGGCAGCTTCGTGTCGACGAGGATCACGCCGTCGGCCGTCACGCGCACTTCCGAGTTCGCTCCCGCGCCGGCGACGACATACAGCCCTGGCTTGATCTGCTGAATCGGCTGGACAGGATTGCCGCCGCGGGCCTGAGCCACGGCGTTCGCGTTGCCCGCCGCGTTCTTCCCCGCCGGACGCAGATCGCCGGAGAGCGTCGAGATCTTGTCGGCGTCCTGCGACATCCAGAACGACTGCCGCTGATAGCCGGGGGCCCACACCTCGATGTACTGAGGCCCGAGACCCAGGCGGACGCCGCGGTACGGCGTCTCGAACTGCTGTTCGTAGCCCGCGAAGCTGCCGTTGACGTACACGCGCGCGTAGGACGGCGTGATGCGCAGCTGCAGCCAGCTGCCGTCGAACGGCGCTGAGTACGTCATCGGCGACCAGCAGCCGACGGTGTCGAACGTCATCGGCTGGCTGCCCTTCTCCGGATCGGGACACTTCACCTGCGCGCCGCGCGCCTTCGCCTCGGGCAGCGCGAAGTAATTGATCGCGGCCTGCGTGGCCGGCGTTCGGGCCACGGTCTGCGCGTGGACGGCAGCCGTCGCGAAAACGGCCATGGCGGCAAGAAGGACGTTACGCATGCTTACGGAATATAAGCACAACAACGCCCAGGGCGAAGAAAATTGTCGCCATCAGCAGGTCGCCGGCCGACGGCGGAATCAGGACGTACTCGACGCCGCGCCGCGGCTGAATCAGCAGGAACGCCGCGATGATCGGCAGGACGCCGATGACGATCCATGTGGCGCCCATGACCGGGCTTTCCGTGCCGATGGCGCGGACGATGGCATCGAGTTCCTCTTTCGTGAGCGCCCGTGCCTGCGCCCGCCCGCCGTCCGCCTGCTGAGCTTCGCGCGGTCCGAGGCGTTCGAGCGTCGCGTACGCGTCGTTGATGACGCGCATGCGACTGGAGGCTTCAGCCTGTCCTACGGGATCGTTTGCCCAACGGTCAGGATGCCATTGGCGGACAAGCCGTTTGTATTGACGCTTGAGATCGCGCGCGCTGGCGCCGCGCGGCACGCCAATCGTGGCGTAGGCACGTGCGATCGGATCGACCATGTGATCCAAGGGACGTGCCTATTCTGCCACCAGATCCCCCGGGAAACGGCAGAGGATCAACTCTTGCAGCGGGCGGCAGCATGCGGCGACGCCATCGCGCGTTTGCTTCGGGAATCCTCGCCGTCCTCGTGGCCGGAGCGGCCAGCTTGTCGGGACAGGAACAGCCGGTTGTGCCCACGTTCCGAAGCGGCGTGGATCTCGTCGCGCTCACCGCCACCGTTCAGCGGCCGGATGGCTCGTTTGTCGGCGATCTCCAGGCGGGCGACTTCCGCGTCTTCGAGAACGGCGTGCCCCAGACGCTCGCGTTCTTCGGCTCCGAAAACGTCTCGGTCGATCTGCTGCTGCTCATCGACAACAGCGCGAGCATGTACTCACAGCTGCCGGCGGTCCAGCATGCGGCTCAGATTCTGGTGGACGCGCTCGGTCCGAACGATCGGGTGACCGCGCTGTCATTCGGGGGCGCGGTTCACCAGCGCAACGCGCCGACGACGGACAAGGAGCAGGCGAAGGCGGCCATCAGGCAGTTGAGGGCCGGCGGCGGGACGCCGCTCTACGACGCCCTGTACATCGCCTTGAGGAACTTGAGCGCGAACCGGCAGGAGATGCGCCGGCGCGCGATCGTCGTGCTGACCGACGGCGACGACACGACGAGCCTGATGTCCTTCGACGCGGTAATCGAGGCGGCCCACCAGTCCTCTGTCGCCGTCTACATCGTCTCGATGCAGGTAGTGCCGACGCTGGATCGGGCAAAGACGACCAGGCGGATGCAGTCGGAGTACGAGATGCGGACGCTGGCGGCGGACACGGGCGCGAGGTTTCTCCAGAACGCGGACGCGGAAAACCTGGACAACGCGTACCGCGCGATTGCCCGCGAGCTGACTCATCAGTACACGCTCGGCTACGTCCCGGACGAGCACGCGCGCACACCGGCGCGGAAGTTCAGGCCGATCTCCATCCTCGTCTCCGGCCAGAACCTCGTGGTCCGCGCGCGACGCGGGTATCTCGCCCGCTACTGAACGTTCGCAGCGAGTTTCTGCCGTAGATCGCCTGCGCCGCTCATTCCGCGCCGCGGAAGAATCGGAGCGTCCAGGCGAGGATGGCAGACGCCAGAAGAAAGCCGGCCATCATGCTCAGCCCCGCGCTGAACGACCCGGTGCGATCCGTCAGCCATCCCATCATCGACGGCCCCACGAACCCGCCGGCCGTGCCGATCGAGTTGATGAACGCGATGCCGCCCGCCAGCGCGACGCCCGTGAGGAACCGCATCGGGATCGTGAAGAAGATCCCGCGCGCCGCGTTGATGCCGGCGAGCGACAGCGTCAGCCAGCCGAGCGAGACCCAGAAGTTGCTGGACAGAATCGCGCCGAGCAGGCCGGCGCCGCCGAGCGCGCACGACAGCGCGAGGTTGATCGCCTTGTTGCCGCCGCGATCGACGTGATTCGCCCACAGGATCATCGCCGCCGACGCGACCGTGTAGACGCCGCTCGTCAGAAACCCGATCTCGAGATCCGACAGCCGGCCGACCTTCATGATCTGCGGCAGCCAGATCCCGACGCCGTACGACCCGACCAGAAATCCGAACTGCACCGCGCCGAGAATCAGCACGCGCGGATCCTTCAACGCCGGCACGAGGCTCCGCACCTCGTGGTGCCGCACTTCGCCTTTGACATGGGCGAGGACGATGCGCTTCTCCTCGTCGGTCAGCCAGGCCGCCTGCTCCGGGCGTTCGGTCAGCACCGCGAGCACGACGATGCCGAGCAGCGCCACCGGCAGGCCTTCGAGGATGAACAGCCACTTCCAGCCCGAGAGGCCGAGCATGCCGTGCAGTTGCAGCAGCCCGCCGGACAGCGCGCCGCCGATGACCGACGAAATCGGGATGGCGACCATGAACCACGCGATGACGCGCGTCCGATATTCCGCGGGAAACCAGTGGCCGAGATAGAACGCGACGCCGGGAAAGAACCCGGCTTCGGCGGCGCCGAGCAGAAACCGCACGAAGTAGAAGCTCCACGGTCCCTTGACGAAGATCGTGGCCGCGGAGATCACGCCCCAGCTGATCATGATCCGCGCCAGCCACACGCGGGCGCCGACACGATAGAGGACCAGATTGCTCGGCACCTCCAGAAAGCAGTAGCCGACGAACAGAATGCCGGCGCCGCGGCCGAACTGCGTGGCGGTGAGCCCGATCTCGCGGTTCATCGTCAGCGCCGCGAAGCCGATGTTGTTGCGATCGAGGTAGTTGAAGACGTACGCGAGCGTCAGGACGGGCAGCAGACGCCAGGCGACCTTCTTGAAGACGGGTGCCGGATCCATGCCGTGCACGCGCTAGCGCACGGCGCTGACGGTGGCGGGCACGGTCCCGGCCACGAACTCCCTCACGTCGGCCGTCGAGTCCAGATGCCAGCACGACGACAGCACCTCGTCGACCTGCGGCGCCGGGAGCGCGAGGACGGCCTGGTCGCGAAACTTCGCATCCAGCTGCCGATCGCTCAGCGGCCGCGCGAGGTTGCCGAGCGACGCCTCGACGAACGTCGTCAGCGTGCGTCCATCCGTGAGCTCCACCTCGATGCGCGCCTGATCTTCCGTGATGGAAGCATCGCCGGTCGCGGTCGTCCGCTCGCGCACACGCCTGATCGCCGGCTCGTTGACGGCGGCGTCGGTGTATTCCTGAAGGCCGGCCTTCCCCCGCACGAGCCCGACGGCCGCGCCGTGATAGACCGAGAACTTGCCCTGCAGGCCCTTCGTGATTCGCTGCTGGTTGCAGAGGTCGAGCACCAGCGGCGCGACGCGCAGGCGAACGGCGGCAATCTGTTCCGGCGTCACGCCGTGCTCGTCGTGAATCCGGATCGCGCCGTCGATGGTCGGATGGTTGACGATGCCGCAGGGGAACGGTTTGTACGTGTTCGCGCGCAGATCCCAGTCGGTGCCGAGACGCGCCGTGACCTTCGAGAGGTCGTACGCCTTCGCGGTGACCGCCGCGAAGCCGCGCGGTCCCTCGATGCCGCGCTCGCCCGCCGTGAAGCCTTCCTTCGCGAGCAGCGCCGCCGCGTAGCCGTTCTGCGCCGAGCGGCCCGGATGAAACGCCTTCCCCATCGAGCCGAACATCTCGCGCAGTCCCGCGGCCTGCGTCGCCGCAAGGCCGATCGCCCACACCATCTGCTGCACCGGGAGCCTCAGCAGCTTGCCGATCGCCGTCGCGGCGCCGAAGACGCCGGAGGTGCCGGTGATGTGCCAGCCGACGTCGTAATGCGCGGGATAGACGGCGTTCGCCACGCGCGACTCGGCCTCGAACCCGAGGATGAACGCGTGCACGAAATCCGGTCCGCTGACGCGGTTGACGCTCGCGTACGCGAACAGCGCCGAGGCCACCGGTGACGAGGGATGGCTGTAGTTCTTCGGCGTCGTGTCGTCGTAGTCGTAGACGTGCGAGCTGATGCCGTTCATCAGGGAGGCGTGCAGCGGATCGATCCGCTCCGCTCGACCGAGGATGCGCGCGGTCGACGGCCCGAAGAAGGGGGCGAGCGCGCGCAGCGCGATGTCCACGGCTTCGTCGCGGGCGCCGCCGAGCGCGCAGCCGACGTAGTTGACGAGCGCGCGCAGCGCTTCGTGGCGCACGTCCTCGGGAATAGAGTCGAGCTGGCTCTCGACGAGCCATGTGGCAAGCGTACGGGTTTCTGACATGGGGTTATTCGGCGGGCTCGAGGCGAAGCAGCGCGCCCGGGTTCTCGTCGGTCAACAGGTAGAGGAAGCCGTCCGGCCCCTGCCGGACGTCGCGGATTCGCTGGCGAAGCTCGGTCAGCAGCATCTCGCGCCGCATGTCCTCGCCCTTCGCGTTCAGCACGATGCGCTGCAGGTGTCCGGTGTTGGGAATCTCGCCGAACCGCAGCGCGCCGACAAAGACATTCCCTTTCCACGCCGGGAAGCGATCGCCGGTGTAGAACGCCATGCCGGACACGGCGATCGCCGGCGTCCAGTACACCGCCGGCGGGTCGATTCCGTCCTGTGCGAACTTGCCCTGCCACGGGCCGGCGTAGTCGCGGCCGAGGCTGACGATCGGCCACCCGTAGTTGTGTCCCGCGTGGATGATGTTGATCTCGTCGCCGCCGTTGGGACCGTTCTCGTTGGACCAGACCTCGCCGGTCGCCGGGTTGATCGCCAGGCCGAGCTGGTTGCGATGGCCCATCGAGAAGATTTCCGGCTTGTACCCCGGACGGCCGACGAACGGATTGTCCGCCGGCGCCGTCCCGTCGTCGTTGAGCCGGAGGACCTTGCCTTTGTGGTTCGAGGGCGTCTGCGCGTCCATCATGTTCGCGACCGACGCGCCGGTCGTCATATAGAGCTTGCCGTCGGGGCCGAACGCGAGCCGCGATCCGGCCCCGCCCGATCCGTTCCAGTACGGGTCGGCGACGAACAGATCGCGCGTGTCGCGAAGCGACCTCGTCGCCTCGTCCCACCGGCCGCGCGCGAGCGCCGTCGCAATCTGTCCCTGGCCGTTCGGCTTGCTGTAGGTGAGATAGACGAAGTGATTCTCGGCGAAGCGCGGATGCAGGACGACGTCCATCAGTCCGCCGAGCGACACGGCCGCCGACTGCGGCACGCCCGGCACCGGCGCGGGGTCGAGCACGCCGTTGCGCACGAGCCGCAGCTGCCCTTTCTGCAGCTCCGTGATGAGCATGCTGCCGTCGGGCAGAAACGCCAGGCTCCACGGCTTGGCCAGCCCCTTGGTGACGACCACGACGCGGACCTTGTGCTGTTCCGCCGTGTCGAACACGAACGGGCCGTCGCCGAGCGGCTGCCGCACGACGCCGAGCGCAGGGCCGCGGCCGCGCTGCGCCAGCACGGACGCGGAACCCGCGGCGACGACGACGGCGACGACCGCAAACAGCGCGCGCTTCATCTACAGATCCAGCTGGACGCTGAACTTCAGCAGCCGGCCCTGCAGGATCTGCAGCGGCCGCTGCCACGCCGTCCCGTACGTGTTGTTCAACGCGAGCACCGGGTCGGCGTTGAACAGGTTGTAGAGATCGACGTTGCCCTGGATCCGCCTGCTGCCCGAGAAGCGGAAGATCTTCGAGAGGCGGAAATCCAGCTGGTTCAGCCGGTCGCCGTACATCGTGCCGGGCGCGATGAGATCGACCGTGGCGTTGCCCGCCGAGAGATTGCGGCCGAGGCCCGACACGAGCGCGCTCGTCACGGAGTACGTCGCGGCGATCTGCGGACCGGGCAGGCTCTGGATGGTCGCGGCCGTCTGGATGCCGTACCACGGCAGCGGATAGACGAGCAGCACCTTGACGTTCGGCTGCAGCGGCGGACGGATGTCGCAGAACGCCGTCGACGTGCGCGGCGCCTGAATCGACGTGCTGCCGGTCGCCGACGCGAACGCGAAGCTCAGATCGCTCGCGTAGGCGCAGTCGTTCGTCCGCGTGCGGCCGAAGCTCACCCCGCCCT
>DATNBT010000148.1:0-9664 GCA_035571855.1 Vicinamibacterales bacterium | reverse complement strand
CTGAATCGTCGCCGAGTTCGGCGCAATCGCGGTGAAGCTGCCGCCGCGGCCCTGGCCGTTGTTGTAGTACACGCCGTCGTAGAGCAGCTGCTGCTCGAAGAGCGCGCTGCCGTGAATGGCGAGCGCCGCCGAGCCGTACTGCGTGCCGCCGACGTCCTGGCTGTTGGTCGTCACGCCCGGAATCAGCACGCCGATCGACATCACCGACTTCGCGCCGACCGGGATCGCGTCCACCACGTCGCGCGTCATGACGCGCTGCTGGACGACGTTCTGCACGTCGACCGTCGGCGCCGCGCCCGAGACCGTGATCGTCTCCTGGAGCTCGCCGACCTTGAGCTCGGCGTTCACGTTCGCCGTGAACGACGAGGTGAGCGCGACGCCTTCGCGCTTCACCGTGCTGAAGCCCGTCAGCGTGAACGTCACCGAGTACTCGCCCGGCCGGAGGTTCACGATCTTGTATTGCCCTTCGCCGTCGGTGACGGCGACCCTCGATTTTTCAATCAGCGCCGGGCTCGCCGCCTCGACGGTCACCCCGGGCAGCACCGCGCCCGAGGAATCCTTGACGACCCCGGCAATCGCGCTGTTCGCCTGGGCGAACACCGATCGGGGGGCAGCGGTCACGAACAGAACAAATATGAATGCGATTCGACAGACGCTTTGCAGCGTGTATTTCATTGCGGTCCTCCGCTGGGCCGAGTAACTGACAAATGCTACGGGCCGTTGCCACCGCGGGGTATCCCCAATTCGGGTGAGACGGTCAGTCGATGTGGACAAGCCCCCGGCGCACCGCCTCGGCGAGCGCCGCGGTGCGGTCGTGCACGTTGAATTTCACGAAGATGCTTTTGATGTGGGTGCGTGCGGTGTCCTCACTGATCGAGAGCGTCGCCGCGATTTCCTTGTTGCGCTGCCCCGCCGCGAGCAGCTCCAGCACCTGCAGCTCGCGGTCGGTCAGCGCCGGCTGCGTCGCGCGCGACGCGAGCTTCGCCGCCACGTCGTCGGACATCATCGGATGCCCCGCGTGGGCTTCGCGGATGACCCGAATGAGATCGTCGGGCACCGAGTCCTTGAGCAGATACGACGTCGCGCCGGCCTGGAGCGCCCGGTACATGTCCTCGTCGCCCTGATACATCGTCAGCACCACGATCCGGGCGGCCGGCTGCGCCCGTTTGATCGC
This sequence comes from Vicinamibacterales bacterium, assembly GCA_035571855.1. Lineage (GTDB taxonomy): Bacteria > Acidobacteriota > Vicinamibacteria > Vicinamibacterales > CAVVIG01 > DATNBT01. Next base: position 8,490 of record DATNBT010000148.1, on the reverse strand, counting down.
GCGGATCGCCTGCAGGCCGCTCATCACCGGCAGCTGCATGTCCATGAGCGTCACGTCCGGGCGGTGCTCGAGAAACTGCGCGACCGCCTCCTCGCCGTTGCGCGCCTCGGCGACGACGACGATGTCGGGCTGCAGGCTGACGATGCGGACGATGCCCTCGCGCATGAGCCGGTGATCGTCGACGCACAGCACGCGAATCTTCCCGGACGCGCCCACGTCAGGCTCCGCCGGGACGCGGCACGACGGCCTCGACGACCGTGCCTTCGCCCAGACCGCTCATGATCTTCAGCTGGCCGCCGATACGCTGCGCGCGCTCGCGCATCGTCGTGAGCCCCCAATGGCCGCCGTCGGACCGCTCGTCGGAGGGAACGAACCCGCAGCCGTCGTCGGCGACACGCAGCGCCACGCGCTCGCGATCGTAGTCGAGCGTCAGCCGCACGCATTTCGCGCGGCCGTGCCGGACGGCGTTGCCGATCGCTTCCTGCGCGATGCGCAGCAGCTGCTCGTCGGTCTCGGGCGCCGCCGCCCACGCCCGCCCGCGCGTCTCGACGTCCACCTGAATGGCGCGCGCCGTGGCCACGTCGTCGGCGAGCTCCTCCAGCGCCGACGCAAGATCCCGCGTCTCCAGCCGCGGCGACCGCAGCCGGAGAATCGATTCGCGCGCTTCGCCGATGCAGCGGCTGATCTCGCGCCGTACCCGCGTCAGCTCGTCGCGCAGCGGCGCGTCGCTCGCGCGAAGCTGGCTCGCCACGACCTCGAGCTCCACGCCGACCGCCCCGAGGCTCTGGAGCAGCGTGTCGTGAATCTCCCGGCCGACACGCGCGCGCTCACCGAGCACCAGCGCGAACTGCCGCCGCAGCATCCGCATGCGAATCCACCAGTACGTGCCCGCCACCGTCAGCGCCGCGGCGGCGAGGAGCGCGTAGAACCAGACCGTCTGGAAGAACCGCGCCCGGACGGCGAAGTCGAACGGCGCGTCGTTCTCGACCCACGTGTTGTCGGTCGCCACCGCCACGCGGAACCGGTAGCGTCCGCCGGGCAGCCGGTCGAACGTCGCGGTCCGCGAGGCGCCGGCGTTCACCCACGCGGTCTGGTAGCCCTGCAGCAGGTAGCGGAACCGCACCTTGGATCCCGACGACAGCGTGACGGCGGAGTACGCAATGGAAACCGACGAACCGTTCGGCAGCGTGACGAGGCCCGATCGATCCAGCTCGCGTCCGTCGGCGACCATGAGTTCGATGCGCGGCGCCGACGGCCGGTGGACGACCGGCGGACGGCGGGGATTCATCACGACGACGCCGTTGCCCGTGGCGAACCACAGCCGTCCCGTCCCGTCGCGCTCGATTGCCGGCCGGCTGGCCCAGTGCGTCGGTCCCTCGAGGCCGTCGGACCCGTCGAACACGACATAGGCCGGCACCGCAACGCCGCCGCCGTTGACGCCGGCGAAATCACGCCGGCTGAATCGCACGAGCGCCGCGCCGCCGTCGGCGCCCAGCCACATCTGCCCGTTGTCGTCGTCGATCAATGCCGAGCTCAGGCGGCGCCCGAGGTCCGCCGACACGTGCGCCGTCACGAGCCGTCCGTCTTTCCAGCGGCTGACGCCGGAGTCGGTGCCGATCCAGATGTCGCCGGCCGTGTCTTCGGTGATCGACAGCACGGGCCCGGCGGAGAGTCCGTCCTTCACGTCGAGGCGGTGGAAGCGCCCGTCGAAGTACGTCGCGCCGCCGCCCTGAAAGCCCGTCCAGACGCGGCCGTGCGAGTCGGTCATCGTGAAACTGCAGCCGCGGCCGGCGACGCCGTCGGCCGTCGCCGGCACGAGCGTCTCGCGCTCGGAGATGAAGACGCCCTGTTCGAGCGTGCACAGCCACACGCGGCCGCCGTCGTCGGTGGTGATCGCCGCCGTCCGTTCGAGCCGCAGCGTCTCGGGGAGCGTCCACGGACGCAGGCGGCCGTCGACGAACGGGCCGACGGCTTCGGCCGTCGCCACCCACAACGTCCCGCGCCGATCGAAATGCAGCGCGAGCGTCTGCGGCACGCTGAAGACGTCGCGCGCGGAGCCGGCGAAGCGGTTCAGGCTGTGTCCCGTCGCGACCCAGATCGCGCCGTCGGGGCCGCGCGTCATCGCGCGGACGCCGTCGTTGGTGACGCCGGCGAGGGCGACGTCCGTGTCGACGGCGACCTCCGACACGCGCAACAGGCCGCCGCCGCGCATGCCGACCCAGATGTTGTGCTCGTGATCCTCGAAGAGCGTGCGCGGCGAGCCGCTGATCACCGACTCGTAGCCGACGCGGTCGATCCTGCGCGCGCTGCCGCGCGTCTCGAGCCGCAGCAGCCCGCTGCCGAGCGCGGCGATCCAGATGGCGTCGTGCTCGTCGCGCAGCAGCCGCCAGCCCGCCGACGGCAGCCGCACTTCGGGGCCGAGCGTAATGCGATCGACGGCGCCCAGCCGGTGCGCGAGCCGGTGTGAGTCGCTCACCCAGATCTGGCCGTCCGCATCGTCGGTCAGGCTCTGCGCGTAGGTGACCGTGCGATCGACGAGCGTGAACGCCTCGTCTCCCTCGCTGCGGCGGAACACGCCGGTCGAGCCGGCGACCCAGAGCGCGCCGCCGCGATCCTCGAAGAGACTGCTGACGCCGGTGTCGCGCGGCCAGCCGGCGTCGGGCTCACTCAGACGCCAGGCCGTTCCGTCGAAGCTGGCGAGCCCGCGCCGGCAGCCGGCCCACACCGTGCCGTGCCGGTCTTCGAGCAGCGACGTGACCACGCAGCCGCCGAGGCCGTCCTGCGCGCCGTAGTAATGCGACACCTGACCGTCGCGTACGCGGACGACACCGGGCGCGTCGTTGAATCCGGCCCAGACGCTGCCGTCGCGTGCGGCGACGATCGCGGCGACCGACGAGCCGGGCAGGCCTGCGCGCCGCGTGTCGAACTGGACGCCGTCGAAGCGGACGAGGCCCGATCCCGTCGCGATCCACAGATAGCCGGCGCGATCTTCGGTGATGGCGAACACGTCGCCGGACGGGAGACCTTTCTCCGCGGTCCAGGCCGTGAGCGCGTACGTCGGGCGTGCGGAGGCGTGCGCGGGCGCCGCGACGATCGCGAGCGCCAGCGCGAGAACAGGACAACGCACGTCGTGCGGCGCTAGCGGCCCTCGGCCGCCTCACGCTCTTCGGCGCGGGCCGCGCTCAGGATGTTGCGAAGGCCGTAGTTGCCTTCGTGGCACTCGTACTGCTGCATGGCTTCCTTGTCGTTCTCGGTCAGCGGCATCTGAAACGTCCACGGCCTGGTCCACGTCGTCGGATCGTCGAGCGTCACCGCCCAGCGGATCTGCGTCGGCGACATCCGCGTGAACCGTTCCGTGATCTTCAGCCGGTCGGGGTTGGCGTTGCGATAGACGCTCCGCGCCGCGAAGTTCGTCGTCTCGACGACGAGCGTGTCGCCGTCCCAGTGTCCGCGGGCGTCGCCCATGTCCAGGTGAATGTTCTTGCCGGGATGCGGGCGGCCGTCGAGCGGGATGACGCGCGTCTCGTGAATCATCTCGTACTGGATTGCGACGTAGCCGGGGCCCTGCACGATCCGGTACGAGTCGCCGTAGATCGCCGGCATCATCGACCCGGGCAGCCCGCGCGTGATGCACCGATCGTAGAGCGAGCGATCCTCCCACGACGCCGATCCGCCGTTGTATTCGAGCCGGCGGGCGCTCTCGGCCCGGCGCTGCCCTTCCGGCGTCAGCGCAGGCACGTGGCCGTCAGGCGGATCGACGATGAACCACGCCTGACCGCCGCGCTTGAGATCGAGCGCGTCCTGCCACCAGTTGTTCGGCGCGTGAATCGGGCCCTCGAAGTTGTTGATCGTGCGGGCCTGCACCTCGGCCTTCAGCTTCGCGAGCTCCTCGCCTTTGATGTCGGCGAGCGATCGGCCCAGAAACTGGGCAGGGCGCTCGAGCGGCGTGCCGTCTTCGTAGAGGTTGGTGTAGTTGCCCTGCAGATCGGGATCGCCCCACGGCGTGCGCCCGGCTTTCTTCGACGGCCCCTGCGCGAACAGCGGCGTCGCAAGCAGCGCCGCACATGCGCACGCGCTGATCATTCGTTTCATGAGCGCTTCCTCCCTACTTTGCGGCCTCGACCTTCGTCACGGTGATGTTCTTGCCCGAGACGTCGCCGGTGATCGTCAGCTTTTCCCCGGCTCGACGCATGAGCCCGGGAAACTTCTGGTTCGAGATCAGGTAAATGGTGCCGTCGTTCGCCGCCACGACCAGCTTCGGGCTGTCGGCGGTCTGGTAGTTGAGACAGGCGATGACGCAGTCGCGATCGGAGATCTTCGAGCCCTGCTTCTCCATCATCGCCTTGTGCGACATGCCGCAGAGGCTGTCGCTGATCGTCCCGGCCACGGTCCGCTGCTCCGCGTACGCCGCGCCACCGGAGACGAGCCAGACGGCCGCCACGATCGTCATCGTTGTCTTCATGACTAGCGCTCTCCTTCGGCCTCGCGCGGGCTGTCCACCGCGCCGCCCTTTTTCTCCTCCGCCCGGGCCGCGTCGAGAATGCCGACCATCCCGTAGTTGCCTTCGCTGCACGCGTACTCGAACGGCCTCTGGCTATCGTCCTTCTTCGTCAGGTTCATGGCAAACGTCCACGGGCGCGTCCACGTATGCGGGTCATCGAACGTGACCGACCACTCGACGGTATCCGGCGCGACCGGCTTGAAGCGCTCGGTCATCTTCAGATACTCGCTCGAACCGCGATAGGACGTCTTGTCGGTGAAGTTGGTCGTCTCGACGACGAGCGTGTTCCCCTCGAAATGCCCTTTCGCATCGCCCATGTACATCCTGACGCCGGGACCGGGATGCGGCTGGCCGTTCAGCGGGATGACGCGTGTTTCGTGCACCATCTCGTACTGAATCGCGACGTAGCCCGGTCCCTGGAGAATCTCGTACGCGTTCCCGTAGATCGCGGGCATCATCGAGCCCGGCAGTCCGCGGGTGATGCAGCGATCGTACAGGCTCCGGTCGCCGGCCGAGTCCGCCGGACCTTTCCCGTACTGCGCCGCCGCCCGCGCCGCGGCGCGCTGCCGCGCTTCGGCCGTCAGCGGCGGCACGTGGCCGTCGGGCGGATCGGTCACGAGCCACGCCCGGCTGTTGTTCGGGAAATGGTTCTCGAACCAGTGAATCGGGCTGCGGAACTCGGCGCGGTTCGCGTCGGCTTCGATGCGGGCGTCGCTGCGCTCGTCGCGCAGTTCCTCGAGCTCGGCGTCGGTGATGCTGTCGAGCGTGCGTCCGTCGAATTTCGCGGGCCGCTCGAACGGGATCAGGCTCTCGTCGTTGTTCGTGTACACGCCGGCGATGTTCGGATCGCCCCAGATGGTTTTTGGCGGGACGTACGTCTTCACGATCTTCTTCGCGGGCGCGGGCGTCTGGGCGAGCGTCAGCGCCGGCATCAACGCCACGACTAGTGCAGCGATTTTCATGACAACCCTCATTCGACTATCAGCTGGCCGAACGACCACGGCCGCTCTTTGCAGATGTACTCGTACGTGCCCGGTTTCGTCACGGTCACGGTCGCCGACGCGCCCGGCGCAATGGTCGAGCTCGACCACGAGCCGTCACGCGCCGCGATCGTCCGCGGCGTCGACGTCGTGTTCCTGAACGTCACCGTCGCGCCCGGCTTCACCTTCACGCGCGGCGTCGCGATGCCGTCCTCGTTGCGCCATTCTTCCCGGCGTCCCGCGGTGACGATGTTGTAGTTCTGCGTCGTGCCGAGCTGGATCACCGGCGCGGCGTCGGCTTCTTCGACGCGGCCTTCCCACTGAATCGTCGTCGGCGGGGCCGGCGGCGCGGCGGGCTGCGGCACGGTGCCGCCGAGCGCGAACGCCCACACGCGGTGATTCATGGTCAGCGCGATGTACTGCTTGCCCGCGGCTTCGTAACTGACGGCGGAGCCGCCGCCCGGTCCCGCGCCGCCGCCGATGCCGACCTCGCCCGTCTCGAAGTGCCAGACGACCGCGCCGCTCTTCGCATCGTAGGCCTGGAACTGGCCGTCGGGCTCGACGTGAAACACGAGGCCGCCGGCGGTCGCCGTCGCGCCGCCGCCGCCTTCACAGCCCGCGTACGCCACGTGTTTCTGCCACGCGATCTTGCCGGTGCGCGTGTCGACCGCGGCCATCAGGCCGTACTGCTGCTGTCCCGGCAGCCGCACCGGCCGCAGGAAGACCCAGGGGCTCTCGGCCCGCCGGATCCACGTCGGGTTCACGCACGCCGACGCGTACAGATAACCGGTCTGCGGGCTGTAGGCCATCGGCGTCTGCCGCATGTTCATGTGCGGCATGTACTGGTTCGGCACCTCCCTCGTCACCGGATCGAAGTAGCAGCCGGCGACGAAGCCCGGCGGAATCATTTTCTTGTCCACGCATCCAGGGCCGACGCGATCGGCGCCGCGCGTGAACGGCTGCGTCGGCGACGTGTGCAGGAACGCGTTCTGCTTCACCGGACGCTCGTCCACTGGAATGACGGGCTGGCCCGTTTCGCGATCCAGATAGAACATCTCGCCGTCGGTCCTCATCGCGGCCATCAGTTTGCGCGTCTTTCCCGCGACGCTCGCGTCGTACAGCACGAGCGGCGTGCTGACGTCGTGCTCCCAGATGTCGTGATGCACGAGCTGGTAGTACCAGCGCATCTTCCCGGTCTTGATGTCGAGCGCGACGACCGAGTTGTCGAAGAGGTTGTTGCCGGCGCGCAGCTCCCCGCCCCACTGCGGCACGGCGTTGCCGGTCTCGAGATACACGAGGCCGAGCTCCGCGTCCACCGACGGCGTCGTCCACAGCGCGCCGCCGCCGTACTTCCAGATGTCGCTGTCCTGCGGCCACGTGTCGTGTCCCGTCTCGCCGGGACCCGGAATCACCTCGAAGTTCCAGAGACGGCGTCCGGTCTTCGCGTCGAGGCCGAAGGCGCGGCCGCGCGCGAAGTTGTCGCCGCCCGAAACAACGGAGACGACGACGCCGTTGCCGTAGGCGGCGGCCGAGCTGATGCCCTGGGACGGGATGTCCGCGTCGCGTTCGTGGCGCCAGACGATCTCGCCGGTCTGCTGGCTGATCGCGATGACGCTCGAATCGCGAAGGCCCGCAAAGAGGAGGCCGTCGCCGATGCCGACGCCGCGGCTGCCGCTGAAGGGCGTCTGCGGCTTGAACGTCCACAGCGTCCTGCCGGTGGCGGGATCGAGCGCGAAGATCTGCCCCGCCGACGAGACGACGAACATCCGTCCGCCCGTGACCATGATGGGCGCTTTCGACACCTGCCGATCGGGCAACTCGATCGACCAGGCGCCGCCGAGCGTCCCGACGTTCGATCGCGTGATCTGATCGAGCGTCGAATACCGCGTCGCCCCCCAGTCGCCTCCCGGCGCCGCCCACTCCGCGCCCGAGTACGGCGCCGTCGCCTTCTCCGCGGAACGAACAGCAGCGGCCGTGACGATCACGACCGCCGCGACACACGCGATCTGTTTTCGCATCCCTAATCCCTAATCCCTAATCCCTAATCCCCAATCCCTAGAAGTCCCACTGCCCGCCGAACTTCACCAGGCGTCCCTGCAGGATGCTCGTCGGGCGGAGCCAGTTGGCGCCGTACGTCGTGTTGATGCTCAGGATCGAGCTGGCGTTGCCGGCGTTGTACATGTCCACGTTCGCCTGGATGCGGTGCCGTCCGACCTTGAAGATCTTCGACGCGCGCAGGTCGAGCTGATACAGCCGCTCGTCGTACATCGTCCCGGGCGCGATCATCTGCACCGCGACGGTGCCGGCCGCGCCGGTCGCGAGGTTGCGGCCGAGCGACGGACGGATTTCCGCATTCGTAAAGGTGCGCGACGCGGTGATCTGCGGTCCCGGCAGGCTCTGGAACGTCGCGGCGAACTGAATGCCCTGCCACGGCAGCGGGTAGACGCCGAGGATCTTGATGTTCGGCTGGAACGGCGGCTTCACGTCGCAGTACAGGAGGCCGGCCGCGCTCGTCCCGCCCTGGCTTGGCGGCAGGCCCGTGCCCTGCGGCGAGTCGATCGTCAGGCAGTAGTTCGTCTCCGTGCGGCCGATGCTCGGTCCGCCAGACAGCACGATGCCCTGCGGCAGCCGCGCGTTCACCGTGATGTCGACGCCGTTGTAGACCTCGGTCGCGGTGCCGTAGTTCGACGACAGCGTGATGATGTTGTTGGTCGCCGCGAGGAAGTTCGGATCGAACAGTCCGGTGACCGCGTATCCGCCGCCGCCGGGCAGGCGCGCGTCGACCGGCGCCGTCACCGTGTACGGACTGTAGTCGGTCGGCGCGATGTTGAGATTGTCCTGGACGCGAAGGTTGCCGTACCAGCGGCGGAAGTAGCCCGCGTTCACCGATACGCGCGACACGATCTCCTGCTGCACCTGCGTGGAGACTTCCCAGTTGTAGATGCGGTTGGACAGCACCGACGGGTCGTAGCGCGTGCTGACGACCGTCGACCCGAAGTTCGGCGGGTT
>DATNBT010000147.1:0-5481 GCA_035571855.1 Vicinamibacterales bacterium | reverse complement strand
CCGATCGTCGCCATCGTCATCTCGATCATCACGGTGATCGGCGGCCTCGTGGCCATGGGCGGACTGCCCGTCGCCCAGTTTCCTCCGATCATTCCACCGCAGATCATCGTCGGCACGACCTACACGGGCGCGGACGCGGTGACGATCGAGCAGTCCGTCGCGGCGCCTCTCGAGCAGCAGATGAACGGCGTCGACGACATGATCTACATGCAGTCGACCAACGGCAACGACGGGACGATGCAGCTGACCGTGACGTTCGACGTCGCCACCGATCCGAACATCGATCAGGTCAACGTGCAGAACCGGATGGCGCAGGCGGCGCCCAACCTGCCGCCCGACGTCAACGCCTTCGGCCTGACGATGAGGAAGTCGACGGGCTTTCCGATGCTCGTCATCGCGCTGGCGTCGCCGAAGAAGACGTACGACGCGCTGTTCCTCGCCAACTACGCGAACATCAACATGGTGGACGCGCTCTACCGCGTCCCCGGCGTCGGCGAGGTCCGCATCTTCGGCGCGAACGACTACGCGATGCGCATCTGGGCCAATCCCGATCGCCTGGCGACCCTCGGCCTGACCGTCAGCGATCTCGTCCGCGCGGTGCAGCAGCAGAGCACGGTGAACCCCGCCGGCCAGGTCGGCGCGCTGCCGGCGCCCGCCGGCCAGGAGATGACCTACACGGTCCGCGCGCAGGGACGTCTGCAGACGCCGGAGGAATTCGGCAGCATCGTCGTGCGGTCCAATCCCGACGGATCGCTCGTCCGCATGCGCGACGTCGCGCGCATCGAGCTGGGCGCGCTCAACTACCAGCAGATCGGACGCGTGAACGGCGGCCCGGGCTGCGCGGTCGCCGTGTTCCAGACGCCGGGGTCGAACGCGCTCGAAGTGGCGCAGGGCGTGAAGAAAGTGATGGCCGACATCCAGCAGCGGCTGCCGGACGACGTCGAGTTCCGCTACGCCATCGACACCACGAAGCCCGTGTCGGAAGGCATGCGCGAGATCCTCATCACGCTCGGCGAAGCGATGGTGCTCGTCATCTTCGTCGTGTACCTGTTCCTGCAGAACTGGAGAGCGACGCTCATTCCGATGGTCGCCGTGCCCGTGTCGCTCATCGGCACGTTCGCGATCTTCCCGGCGCTCGGCTTCTCGATCAACACGCTGTCGCTCTTCGGCCTCGTCCTCGCGATAGGCCTCGTCGTCGACGATGCGATCGTCGTCGTCGAGGCGGTGGAGCATCACATCGAACAGGGCATGTCGCCGCGCGACGCGACGCTCAAGGCGATGGAAGAAGTCTCGGGGCCCGTCGTCAGCATCGCGCTGATTCTCGCGTCGGTGTTCATCCCGGTCGGCTTCATGAGCGGCATCCAGGGCCGGCTCAACAAGCAGTTCGCGATCACGATCGCCATCTCGGTGATGATCTCGGCGTTCAACGCGCTGACGCTGTCGCCGGCGCTGGCCGCGATGCTGCTGCGGCCGCGGCAGAAAACGCGCGGCGGCCTCGCGCGATTCTTCGGCTGGTTCAATCGCGTCTTCGACAGGGTGACGCACGGATACGTGAGCCTGAGCCACGGGCTCGTGCGCAAGGCGGTCCTCGGCATCGCGCTGCTCGTGGCGTTCACGGCCGGAGCGGCGCTGCTCGGACGCCGTCTCCCGACCAGCTTCGTCCCGGAAGAAGACTACGGCTACATGCTGCTGAACGTGCAGCTGCCGCCGGCGGCGTCGCTGCAGCGGACCGACGCGGTCGCGCGGAAAGTCGACCAGGTCCTGCTCTCCACCGACGGCGTCGACAACTTCGTGACCATCGCCGGCTTCTCCCTGCTCTCGCGCGTGACGGCGGGCAACTACGGCTTCTACTTCATCGGCCTCAAGCCGTGGGACGAACGTCCGGACGTCCGCACGATCGTCGACCGCGTGAACGCGCGGCTGCGGCAGGCCGTGCCTGAAGCGACGGCGTTCGCGGTCATGCCGCCGTCGATCCCCGGTCTCGGCTCGCAGGGCGGCTTCTCTTTCTGGCTGCAGGATCGCAGCGGCGGCACGCTCGACTTCCTCAACGACAACCTCCAGAAATATCTCGCGGCCGCGCGCCGGCGGCCGGAGCTCGCGAACGTCGCCTCGCAGTTCATCTCGTCGGTGCCGCAGGTGTACGCCGACGTCGACCGCGACAAAGTCCTGAAACAGGGCATCGCGCTCTCGGACGTCTACCAGACGATGCAGGCGTTTCTCGGCGGGTTGTATGTGAACCAGTTCAACCGGTTCGGCCGCCAGTGGCGCGTGTTCCTGCAGGCGGAAGGATCCGAGCGGGCGTCGCCCACCGACATCTCGCGCTTCTACGTCCGCAACAACGACGGCGCGATGGTGCCGCTCTCCGCGCTCGAGGCGACCAGGCCGACGTTCGGGCCGCAATACACGAACCGGTTCAACGTCTACCGCGCCGTGCTGATCACCGGCGTTCCCGCGCCCGGCTACAGCTCGGGCCAGGCGCTCGACGCGCTCGAACAGGTCGCGCAGCAGACGATGCCGCCGCAGATCGGGTACGACTACTCCGATCTCTCCTACCAGGAGAAACACGCCGGCGGGTCGGCGCAGATCTTCGGCCTGTCGATCGCGTTCGTGTTCCTGATTCTCGCGGCGCTCTACGAGAGCTGGTCGCTGCCCTTCTCGGTGCTGCTGTCGGTGCCGATCGCCGTGTTCGGCGCGTTCCTCGGGCTGTTCATGCGCCGCTACGACTTCGACGTCTACGCGCAGATCGGCGTGATCATGCTCATCGGCCTCGCGGCGAAGAACGCGATCCTGATCGTCGAGTTCGCGAAGGCGCGGCTCGAGACGGGCCAGAGCCTCGTCGACGCCGCGCTCGAAGGCGCGCGGCTGCGGCTGCGGCCGATTCTGATGACGTCGTTCGCGTTCATCTTCGGCACGCTGCCGCTCTGGTTCGCCACCGGCTCAGGCGCGGCCTCCCGCCGCATCCTCGGGACCGTCGTCGTCACCGGCATGCTGACGGCGACGCTCATCGCGATCTTCATCATCCCGCTGCTGTTCGTGCTGGTCGAGCGGATGGCGACCCGGAAAGCGCACGGCCACGCCACAGACCTTGCGCCGAGCGAAGGGGGACACGCATGAGCGGCGATCGTCGTTCAGCGTTCAGGTTCAGGTTCAGCGTGTTGGTTCTGGTTCTCGCCGCCGCCGTCGCGCCCGGGTGCATGGTTGGACCGAACTTCACGCAGCCGAACGTCGACGTGCCGCCGACGTTCCGAACGGCCGACAACAGCACGCTCGCGGCGTATCCGTCGGTCGCGACCGAACGATGGACGCAGGCGTTCACCGACACGACGCTGCAGTCGCTGATCCGGACCGCCCTCGCGCAGAACACCGACGTCCGGGTTGCCGCGCTCAGGATCGTCGAAGCGCAGGCGCAGCTCGGCATCACGCGCTCGGATCAGTTTCCCTCCGTCAGCGCCGGCGTGAACGTCCTCGGCGAACGGCCGTCGGCCGCGCTCGGATTCCCGTCGCGCAACATCGTCGCGTTCTCGGCACAGGGCAACGTGTCGTGGGAGCTCGACTTCTGGGGCAAGTACCGGCGCGCCACCGAGGCCGCGCGCGCGCAGCTCGTCGCCAGCGAGTGGGGACGGCGGGCTGTGATGACGACGCTGGTGAGCCAGGTGGCGACTGCGTACTTCGGACTGCGGGCGCTGGATTTCGAGCTGGAGATCTCGCGTCAGACGCTGTCCACGAGGCAGGAGTCGCTGCGGCTGACGCAGGTGCGCGAACAGGGCGGCGTCACGTCGCTCATCGACGTGCGTCAGGCCGAACAGCTCGTGTACGGGGCGACCACGGAGATTGCGGCGCTCGAGCGCGAGATCGCGCAGCAGGAAAACTTCATCAGCGTGCTGCTCGGCCGCAATCCGGGCCCGATCGATCGCGGGCTGTCGCTCGTCGACGAACCGAGGCCTGCCGACGTACCCGCGGGGCTGCCGTCGACGCTCCTGACCGAGCGGCCCGACATTCAGCAGTCGGAGCAGCAGCTCGTCGCGGCGAACGCGCAGATCGGCATCGCGCGCGCCGCCTTTTTCCCCACGATTCCGCTGACCGGAGCCGGAGGTTTCGAAAGCACGGCGCTCTCGGCGCTGTTCGCGGGAACCAACGCGATCTGGACGGCGGCGGTCGGCGCGACGGCGCCCGTGTTCACCGCCGGCCGCACGCGGTCGCAGGTCGAGCTCGCGCGGGCGCGCTACGACGAAGCCGTGCTGTCGTATCAGCAGACGGTGCGGCAGGCGTTTCGCGAAGTATCGGATGCGCTCGTCGGCTACGCGAAGCTGCGCGAGTCGCGCGCACAGCAGGCGCTGCTCGTCACGTCGGCGCAGGACGCCCGGCGGCTCGCCGACATCCGCTATCAGGGCGGCGCGACGAGCTACCTCGAAGTGCTCGACGCCGACACTCGGCTGTTCGACGCGCAGCTCGGCCTCGCGCAGGCGCAGCTCGGCGAGCTGTCGGGTTACGTCGAGATCTACCGCGCGCTCGGCGGCGGCTGGCAGCAATAACGGGGCCCTCCCGGCGACCGCTTTGCATTCACCTCACATGGAGGTTTAGCAATGGCGCACGCATCAGCTGACGTCCATCCCGGTGCGATCGCACGGACGGACAGCCCCGCTTATCAGGCCTACCAACTTCTTCACTTCGTGTTCTTCATCGCGCCGATCGTCGCCGGCATCGACAAGTTCACGCACTACCTCGTCGATTGGGACATGTACCTGTCGCCGATGGCCGCACGGATTATTCCGATGTCCGCCGCGAGCTTCATGAGAGCCGTGGGCGCGATCGAGATCGTCGCCGCGCTCATCGTCGCGTTCAAGCCGTCGGTCGGCGGCTGGATCGTCGGCGCGTGGCTGCTCGGCATTGTCCTGAATCTGATCGCCGCGCACGGCTTCTACGACATCGCGCTCCGCGACTTCGGCCTCGCGCTCGGAGCGTTCGCGTTCGCACGGTTGTCGCGGTCGTTCGAATAAGAGAACGCGACGACACGATCTCGGAGCGGTAGAGCTCCGATCGCCGCGCACGCGGCGGGCACGTGCGTTGCACTCTATTTGAGCGCCGACGCATCGCCGTCGGGACACACAGGGGCGACCGGACATGGGGACAACCAGCAATGGTGAGAACCACAAAAGGTCGGCACTGAATCCCGACGGTGGTCGCGCCGACATCGGAAGGCCCATGAAGTTCATCAGGCAAGCTGCCATCGCCGACATCCTCCTTGGCCTCTGGCTGCTGGCGGCGCCGTCGGTCATCGGCTACCAGGCGACGAGGGCCGTCGCGGTCTTCGAAGACCTGCTGCCCGGAGCGTTTCTGCTCGTCACGGCCGCGCTCGTGCTGTTCATGAAAAGCGGGGCGTTCCGGCTCGAGTGGCTGCAGCTGCTCTGCGGCCTGTGGCTTCTCGTCGGCGCAGTCGCCCTGACGTTTCAGCGGATTCCGAAAGGCGCCGTCAACGATCTC
>DATNBT010000146.1:0-10361 GCA_035571855.1 Vicinamibacterales bacterium | reverse complement strand
TACATTCGTTCTCGACAGGCGGCGTGTCGCCTCAACTCACAGCCGGAACGTACAAGGTCGCGATCTGCGTGGGGAACAGTACGGCCAACACGGTCACCGCGGGATGGCAGAGCGGGTTCGTCATGGTCGTGAACTAAACCGGGAATCCGAAAAGAAGTTGTGCAGATGTCATAAAAAGGCGTTTCGTTGTTGACGAGCTTCTGGAAGGATGCGCGGCGGCAATTCCACCACATCTGAGGAGGCTCCAGTGTGAGATTTCTCTACGCGTGTGTCACCGGCGGCCTCAAAGGTGACGGCACGATCGACTTCATCGGCGCGACGTTTACGACCAACGTCGCCGTCGGCCAGAAGGTGTTCCTCAGCGCGAACAAGGCGATGGGTTCGAATGCGGCAGGCGGCGCGGGGGGCATGAGGCTCTACGTCTGCTACAGAAACACAACGGGCTCCTCCGTCGTCGCCGTGGGCGCCGGGTCGTTCGACTATTCGGTCCCCCAGAACATTCGTTCGAGCTTCGGCATGTCGGGGGTGATCACCGGCCTTGCCCCGGGGAACTACGAGTTCGGCATGTGCGCTCAGGGAGTCTCCACCCCGGCCAACTGGAACAACAACGAATACGGATACGTTTCCGGAATGCTCTTGAACTGAGCCGGACGTTGTACTCTCTGCGCGTGACCACGGGCCTCCGCCGCGCGCTCGGCTTCCGCGACCTCGTCCTCTTCTACGTCGTCACGACGTGGAGCCTGCGCTGGATTGCGACGGCCGCGAAGGCCGGCCCCAGCGCGATCGTCCTCTGGATTTTCGCCGCGGCGTTTCTGTTCGTCCCGCTCGTCTTCACCACGCTCGAGCTCTCGGCGCGCTATCCCGACGAAGGCGGCATGTACGTCTGGAGCAAGCGCGCGTTCGGTCCGTTCGCCGGATTCATCACCGGCTGGATGTACTGGGTGACCAACCTGCCGTACTTTCCGACGCTGCTGATCTTCGCCGGCGCGAACGCCCTGTTCGTCGGGCCGCCGTCGTGGCAGGCGCTCGGCACCAACACGACCTACGTCACGATTTTCGCCGTCACCGGCCTGACGATCGCCGTCACGCTCAATGTCATCGGCCTCGACATCGGCAAGTGGCTGAGCAACGTCGGCGCGGTCAGCGGATGGATTCCGCTCGTGCTGCTGTGCGGGTTCGGTCTGTACTCGTGGGCGCGATACGGCTCGGCGACGTCGTTCACTCCCGCCACGCTCACGCCCGGCGCGAGCCTGAAGGATCTCGTGTTCCTGTCGACGATCGCGTTCGCGTTCGGCGGCGTCGAGAGCGCGTCGACGATGGGCGAGGAGATCGTCGACGCACCGCGCACGGTGCCCCGCGCGGTGATCACGGCGGCGGTGCTCATCGCGGCGTTCTACATCGTCGGCACGTTCTGCCTGCTGCTCGCGCTGCCGAAGGAACAGCTGTCCGGCGTCGAGGGCGTCATGCAGGCGGCGCAGACGCTCGCCGTGAGAGCAGGGGCGGCGTGGCTCGTGCCGATCATCGCGGCGCTCGTGACGATCAGCGTGCTCGGCGGCATCGGCGGCTGGTTCGCGTCGACGGCGCGCCTGCCGTTCGTCGCGGGCATCGATCGGTATCTGCCCCCGGCGTTCGGCAGACTGCACCCGCGCTGGCGCACGCCGTACGTCGCGCTGCTGGTACAGGCGGTCCTCGCGTACGCGTTCGTCTTCATCGGCCAGGCGGGGACGACCGTCCGCGGCGCGTACGACGCCCTCGTCAGCATGGGCGTGATCACGTACTTCATCCCGTTCCTGTACATGTTCGCGGCGACGATGAAGCTGACCGGACGGAAAGTCCTGCCGTCGCTGGGTTTCCTCGTCACGCTGGCCGCCATCGTCCTGGCGTGCGTGCCGGCCGACGACGATCCCGACAAGGTGCTGGCCGTGGTAAAGATCGTTGGAGGCTCGGCCGTGCTCGTGGCGGCCGGCGCCATCATCTATTACATGGGGAAGCGCAGGGCATGACTCATCTTCTGCTGGCGGCCGCGGTGTTGACGATGCGTGTGGACTACTACCACACCGGCAACGCCGCGCAGGAACACTTCAGCCTCGACCGCGTCGTCGTCGAACCGCTGCCGTGGCCCGGCGATCCGGCGAAGACGATCGACACGACGCGGCGTGGAAAGTATTTCTTCGAAGTCATCGACGAGGCGACGAAGAAAGTCGTGTACTCACGCGGTTTCGCGTCCGTGTACGGCGAGTGGGAGACGACGGCGGAAGCGAAGAAGATGGACCGCACGTTCTCCGAGTCGCTGCGGTTTCCGGGCGTGGAGAAGCCGGCGCGGATCGTGCTGAAGAAGCGCGACGCGAAGAACGCGTTCGTCGACGTCTGGACGACGAACGTCGATCCGTCCGACAAGTTCATCGTGCGGGCGGGCGCGCTCGCGAACGCGGGACCGCTGATCAAGCTGCACGAGCGCGGGGATCCGGCGGCGAAGCTCGATCTGCTGATCCTCGGCGACGGCTACACCGCGGCTGAACGCGGAAAGTTCGAGCGCGACGCGCGGCGGCTGCTCGGCGTGTTCTTTGCGACGTCGCCCTTCAAGGAGCGCGAGAACGACATCAACGTGTGGGGACTCGTGCCGGCGTCGATCGACTCGGGCATCTCGCGGCCGTCGGATCACGTCTACAGGCGCAATGCGCTCGGCACGACGTACGACACGTTCGATTCCGAGCGCTACGTCCTGACCGAGGAGAACCGGAAGCTGCGCGACATCGCGGCCAACGCGCCGTACGAAGCGATCGAGATCATCACGAACAGCCAGACGTACGGCGGCGGCGGCATCTACAACCTGTACAGCACGGTCGCGGCGGATTCGCAGTATGCGCCGTACATCTTCATCCACGAGTTCGGCCATCATCTGGCCGGTCTCGCGGACGAGTACTACACGTCGGACGTCGCGTATCTGCCGCCGGCCGAAAAGATCGAGCCGTGGGAGCCGAACGTCACCGCGCTGCTCGATCCGCTGAAGCTGAAGTGGCGCGATCTCGTCGCGCCGGGCACGCCGCTGCCGACGCCGTGGCCGAAGGACGACTACGAGAGCTTCCAGAAGGAATATCAGGCCGAGCGCCGGGCGCTGCGGGACGCACACCGGCCGGAAAAAGAGATGAACGAGCTGTTCGACCGCGAGCTCGCGCGCGACACGGCGCTCCTCAACAGCCCGGCCCTCAAAGGGAAAGTGGGCGCGTACGAGGGCGCCAATTACGAGGCCAGGGGGTATTACCGGCCGCAGAGCGACTGCATCATGTTTACCCGGGATTCCGTGGGTTTCTGCGCAGTCTGTAAGCGGGCGCTCGAGGAGACGCTGGACCTTTATTCAAAGCGGTGAGAGACTACCGGTCCCTCTGTAAAAGGTGAGCCATGGACGACGATTTCGACAACGACAACGACATGGATTTGTCCGACAGCCTCGACGACTCGCTCGGGGAGGACCTCGGCGATCTCGGTGAGGTCGCCGACGCCGAGTCCTTCGACGACTCGAGCGAAGTGAGCGGCACGCGCAGCTCCGGCGGTGCGCGCGCGAACGCGAAGATGAGCGAGCCCGAAGCCGCTTCCGCCCGCGCGCCGCGTCCGCCGGCGCCGAAGGCGAAGAAAGCGGCAACGCCGGCGAAAAAGCGTGCGCCCGTGAAGGCCGCGAAGAAGAAGGCGGCGCCGAAGAAGAAGGCCGCCGCGAAAAAGAAGAAAGCGGCGCCGAAAAAGAAAAAGGCCGGCAGCAAGAAGTAGCGGCCGTGACGCGTCTCTCCCGCCGCCATCTGCTCAAGACGGGTGCGGCCGCACTTGGCGGGAGCGCGGCGCTTGGACCGAACCTCCAGGCGCAGGCTCCCGGCGTCAACACCGGCACGCAGACGGGCCGCACGTTCCGCGGCCTCGTCCGCCACGGGACGACGATCGACATCCAGGAGCTGCGGCTCCTGGCGACCGATCCGCGGCAGGTCGTCATCCGGTCGCTCGCGGTCGCGCCGTGCTACACGATCGTGCGCGGCGCGCTCGGCACCAATCCCGCCCGACGCGCGGAAGTTCCCAATCACTGCGGCTTCGGCGTCGTCGAGGCGATCGGCCGCGACGTGAAGCGCGTGCAGGTCGGCGACCGCGTCGTCGTCGCCGGCACGTCGCAGTGCGGGCAGTGCTATCAGTGCCTGCACGGCCGTCCCGATTACTGTCAGTTCACGTTCTTCTCGAACGCGCAGGGCGTCGAGCCGTTTCCGCCGTTCGCGGAGATGCGCGACGGGACGAAGGTGTACGCGCAGGCGGGCATCGGCGGCATGAGCGAGATCATGACGGCGTTCGAGGAATACTGCGTTCCCGTGTTCACCGATCTGCCGGCGGCACAGGTGACGCTGCTCGGGGATCAGCTCGCGTCGGGATTCGCGGCGGGCCACGCCGACATGAAATTCGAGCCGGGGTCGGATGTCGCCGTCTTCGGCTGCGGTCCCGTGGGGCTCGGCGCGATTCAGGCGGGACGCGTGTTCGGCGCGGGCCAGGTCATCGCGATCGATCCGATCAGGTACCGGCGCGAGTTCGCGCTGAAGATGGGCGCGACCACCGCGCTCGATCCGGTCGCTGAAGGCGACGGCATCGTCGAGCGCGTGCGCGAGCTCTGTCGCGGGCCGAACGATCGCCGCTTCGCGGGCGGCGTGTCCTGGGGACGCGCGGGCAACGCCGTCATGGCGCGCGGCGCCGACTTCGTCGTCGAGGCCGCGGGATTCCAGGCGTTCCCGCCGAAAGTCGAAGCGCAGCCCGATCCGACGAACGTCAGGACGGTGCAGCAGGCGTGGGACTGCACGCGCATGGGCGGCCACGTGATGCTCATGGGATTCACGCTGCAGCCGGTGTCGTTCCCCGGCGCGACGCTGGCGCTGCTCGGACGCACGATCCATCCGGGCCAGCAGGGCGGGCTGCACGTGATGCGCGATCTGCCGCGCTACGTGAAGCTGATCGAAAAAGGAAAGCTCGACGCGACGTCGATGATTACGAAGACCTACACGTTCGAGCAGAGCGTGCAGGCGATTCAGGACACGGCGGATCGGACGATTATCACCGGAGTGATCGAGTTCTCGTAATCGGGCACTGGCGCCCGCGGCGTCAGCGTAAGTTCCGGGTGGGGGTGGGGCCCCACGCGCAGGAAAGAAAGCGAATCATCATGACCGAATGGACGATGAAAGGGACCGAGCTCGCGAACTGCAACTGCGTCGCGGGCTGTCCATGTCAGTTCAGCCAGCTGCCGACGCATGGACGCTGCGAAGCGTACTGCTTCGTGCAGATCGACAAGGGCAGGTACGGCGACGTGCCGCTCGACGGCCTCCGGTGGGGCATCGTCGCGACGTGGCCGGGACCGATTCACAAGGGCGGCGGCACGCTGCAGGCGATCGTCGACGAGCGCGCGGACGCGAAGCAGCGCGCGGCGCTCGAAGCCATCGCGCACGGGAAGGACACCGAGCCCGGAAAGATCGTCTGGGCGGTGTACGCGGCCATGTCGACGAAGTTTCTGCCGACGCTGGCGAAAACGATCGATCTGTCGATCGACGTCGACAAGCGGACGGCCACCGTGCGCGTCGCGGGGGTCGTCGACGGCAGGATCGAGCCGATTCGGAATCCCGTCACCGGCGCGGAGAGCCGCGCGCGCATCAACCTGCCCAACGGATTCGAGTTCACGCAGGCCGAAGTCGGCGTGGGCACCGGACAGGCGACCGGCGACATCAAGCTCGATTTCAAGAGCACGCATGCGCACCTGGCGGAGTACCACTGGTCGACGCACGGCGTCGTGAGGTAGTGACGCTCGTCGAAGCCGCGGTCCGCCACGAGCGGCGGATCCTGGTCGCGACGCTTGTCGCCGTCCCCCTCCTCTGCTGGGCGTGGATCGTGCCGATGGCGCGCGACATGTACGGTTCGATGAGCGGCGCGTCGGCGTGGATGATGACGCCCGCGTGGGATCTGCCGCACGTGTCGCTGCTCGCCGCGATGTGGATTGTGATGATGGTGGGGATGATGCTGCCGTCGGCGGCGCCGACCATCCTTATATATGCGGGCGTGCTGCGCTCGAGCCCGGAAGGGCCGCGCGCCGCGCTGCGCGTGTATCCGATGGCGGCGGGCTACCTGCTCGTGTGGGTGGCGTTCAGCCTGGCCGCGGCGGTGCTGCAGCGCCTGCTTGGCGACTCGGTCATCACGCCGATGATGACGCTGCGATCGTCGCTGGTGGCGGCATTACTCTTTGTCGTGGCCGCGGTGTACCAGCTGACGCCGATCAAGGCCGCGTGTCTCGACTCGTGCCAGTCGCCGCTGACGTTCATCCTGCGGCACATGCGGCTCGATGCGGCCGGCGCGTTTAAGATGGGCGTCGCGCACGGCGTCTACTGTCTCGGCTGCTGCTGGGCGCTGATGCTGCTGCTCTTCGCCGGCGGCATCATGAACCTGTGGACGATCGCGGCGCTGACGTTCGTCGTGTTGTTCGAGAAGCTTGCGCCGTTCGGCCTGCGGACACGTTTTGTCAACGCGGCCGCGCTGATGTTCGGAGCCGTCTGGTTTCTGGTTCGCTAGCAGTGCAGGCCTTCAGGCCTGCGAGGAGATACCGATGCGAGCAGTTCTTGTGATTGCCCTGGCGGCGGTCGGCGTGGCGGCACTCGGAGCTCAAGCCACGTCTCCGAATATGACGGCGAAGGAAAAAGCCAACCTGCAGCACGTGCGCAGCTGGTGGCTCGAGTGCCTCGAGGGACGCAACCTCGACGCGACGCCGAAATACCAGGCCGACAGCTACATCCAGCACAACATCAACTTCCCGACCGGCCGCGCCGGCTTCGTGAAGATCTTCGGCGACCGCTTCAAGGCCGCGGGCGGGCCGATCATTCCGGCGCCGAAGGAGTTCAAGAGCCCGCCGGTCGTGCAGTTCGCGAAGGGCGACTTCGTCGTCCTCGTGTGGGAGCGTGAAGGCAAGGACCCGGCCGATCCGTCGAAGACCTACAAGTACAACACGTACGACATGCTGCGCATCGAGAACGGCAAGGTCGCCGAGCACTGGGACTACGCGCTGCTGCAGAAGGGAACGCCGCGCGGCGGCGCGCCCGACGGCATCGACTACGACAAGGTGAAGTTCAACTACTCCGCTCAGGAGAAGAAGAACCTCGAGATCGCGACCATCGAGTTCAAGGACATCCTGCAGTACGGCCACGTCGAGCTCGCCGACAAGGCGATGGCGCCGACCTACATCCAGCACAACCCGAACGTGCCGACCGGACGTGCGGCCTTCGTCGAGTTCTTCAGCCGCATCCGCAAGCCCGAGCCGCTGCAGGCGGGATGGAAGAACAAGCCGACGCTGATGTTCGCGAGCGGCCCGTACGTCTTTCTGATCGTCAAGCGGATGGAGAAGGATCCGAACGATCCGTCGCAGACGTATCCCGCGTACTGGTTCGACATGGTGCGCGTCGAGAACGGCATGATCCAGGA
The DNA here is from genome assembly GCA_035571855.1 of Vicinamibacterales bacterium. Lineage (GTDB taxonomy): Bacteria > Acidobacteriota > Vicinamibacteria > Vicinamibacterales > CAVVIG01 > DATNBT01. Next base: position 2,885 of record DATNBT010000146.1, on the reverse strand, counting down.
GCACTGGGATTCGGCCACCAAGAACGCGCCGCCGCGGAACGCCGCGCCGGCGGGACGCGCCGACTGACATGCGCGCGGTTGTCGCGGCACTCGTCGTCTCCGTGCTCGGCGTGCCGGCGGTCGCGTCGGCGCAGCGCTGGGGCCGTGAGCGGTTCCCGGACGCGGGCGCATGCTTCTTCAGGGATGCCGACTTCCGCGGTGAGTACTTCTGCGTCCGCGCCGGCGCGGACGTGCCTCGCGTCCCCGACGACATGAACGACCAGATCTCGTCGATCCGGATCTTCGGGCCGGCCTCGGTGGTCGTGTTCCGGGACATCCGGTTCGGCGGCGACTCGTCGAGGTTCGGCCGCGACGTGCGCAACCTGCGGGGCGAAGGCTGGAACGATCGCCTGTCGTCGCTGCGCGTCGAGGGCCCGCCCGCTCGAGGCGAGCGGTTCGGCGATCTCGACAACGATCAGCGCGGACGCGATCGCGACGGCCGCGCCGCCCGGGACGCGGATCGGATCGTCCGCCGCGCGTATCAGGACGTCCTCGGACGCGATCCCGACGAAGGCGGCCTGCGCCAGTATCGCAGCCGCATCCTCGACGACAGGTGGACGGAGGAGCAGGTGCGCAACTCGCTGCGGACCAGCCCCGAGTTCGCGTCGGTGCGGCGCGCGAGGGCCGAGGACGTCGTCCGCAAGGCGTACCGCAACATGCTGAAGCGCGATCCGGATGCGGGCGGCGCCGAGGCGTACATTCAGCACGTGCTCAACGACAACTGGTCGCAGCAGGACGTCGAGCGCGATCTGCGCCGGAGCCCTGAATACCGCGGCGGCAGATAGGAGAATGCAGGCGTGAAGAAGCTTGTCGTACTTGTTGTGGCTGTCGCCGCGATGGCCACCGTGGCGATCGCGCAGCAGAGAGGACGCGGACCCGCGCCGGTCGACACGCTGGGCGCCGGTCCGTGGGACTTCACCGTCGGCGGCGGACGCGGCGGCGGCGTTCGTCTTCACGTGACGGCGATCAAAGGACTCGATCATCCGTGGGGCATCGCGTTCGTGCCCGACGGCAGCATGCTCGTCACCGAGCGGCCCGGACGTCTCCGCGTCGTTCGCAACGGCGTCGTCGACCCCACGCCGATCGGCCCGCTGCCGGCGATGAAGGCTGAAGGACTCGGCGGCGCGCTCGACGTGATCCTGCATCCGCAGTTCGCGACCAACCACCTTATTTACATCGCGTACTCGAAACCGCAGCCGGGCGCTGTCGGCGACGCGACGACGGCGGTCTATCGCGCGCGGTGGGACGGCGGCTCGACGCTCGCCGACGGCAGGGATATCTGGGTGGCGACGTCGATCCAGGCGCCGGGCGACAAAGGCATCGGGCCGGCGACGGGCAGCTACGGCGCGCGGTTCGCGTGGGACAAGGACGGCTCGCTGTTCGTGTCGCTCGGCGAGCGCAACGTGGTGAACACCTCGCAGGAGCCCAACACGCACCTCGGCAAGATCGTGCGTATTAAAGATGATGGCAGCGTGCCGAAGGACAACCCGTTCATCGGCAAGCCGGGGTATCTGCCGGAGATCTACACGCTCGGCCATCGCAATCCGCTCGGTCTCTACGTCAACCCGATCACCGGCGATTTGTGGTCGACCGAAGAAGGACCGCAGGGCGGCGACGAGCTGAACCTGATCAAGGCGGGGAAGAACTACGGCTGGCCGCTCGTGTCGCTCGGCCGCAACTACGACGGGACGATTGTCGGCCAGGGCTTCACCGCGCCGGGGCTCGTCGAGCCGGAGGTGTTCTGGGTGCCGGCGATCGCGATCTCGGGGCTGTCCTGGTACAACGCCGACGCGTTCCCGCAGTGGAAGGGCAGCGCGTTTGTCGGCGCGATGCGCAACAACACGGGACAGCACATCCAGCGCGTGTGGTTCAACGCGAAGGGCGAGTGCATCGGCCGAGAGATCTTCCTCGCGGATCTGAAGCAGCGCATCCGCGAAGTGAAGCCGGGGCCGGACGGCTTCCTCTATGCGTTGACGGACGAAACGTTCGGAGCGGTGCTGAAGATTCAGCCGCAGAAATAAGTTCGCGTGCCCGCTGCGCCAGCCACGACGCGACGGTACGGCTCGATAGCGGCGCTCGCCCGCGTCCTGCCGGCGCGTCAGCTGATCCCGTTCTGGTTCGCAATCGCGCTGACGTTCGCGACGCTGGGTTTCCTGGTCGACGTGATGGTGCGCGGACGGTCTGCGCCCCTCGCGCTGGCGCTCAACGTCGTTTGCGCCGGCATTGTTTCAGTCGTGCTCGTCCGGGCGCGATTCGCCGGTCGACGGTGGGCGTCTCTGCCCGTGGCCGTGCTCTACGTGCTGTATACGCTCTTTTCGAGCCGTTTCTTCCCCGTCTTGCCGGAAGCGCCGCCGGGGCGGCTGCCGTTCGACGCGCTCGGCTCGATGCTCGCGCTGATGGGCGGCTACACGCTGTTCATCTACTTCATCAACACTTCGGCGTCCGGGTACCTCCGGGCACGGACGGAGATCGATCTCGCGCACGGCATCCACCAGGTGCTCGTGCCGCCGATCGATCGCCGCATCGGCGACGTCGAGTTCTACGGCGTGTCGTTCGCGAGCGGAGAAGTCGGCGGCGACCTCGTGGACGTGGTGGAGCACGAGGGCGGATGGCTCGGATACATCGCCGACGTGTCGGGACACGGCGTCGCGTCGGGTCTCATCATGGGGATGTTCAAGAGCGCGCTGCGGGCGCAGATGGTGACGGGCGCCGGGCTTGCGAAACTGCTCACCGACCTGAATGCGATTCTGATTCCGCTGAAGCCGTCCGGATCGTTCATCACGGTCGCCGGCGTCCGCAGCCGGGGGACGGCGATCGAGTGCGCGGTCGCGGGGCATCATCCGGTG
>DATNBT010000145.1:0-4361 GCA_035571855.1 Vicinamibacterales bacterium | reverse complement strand
GCTCGACGTCGAGAAAGTTATCGGCGTCATCTCAAAAGGAGCCGCCCAGTCCTGGCAGATGGACAACCGCTGGAAGACGATGGCCGCCGGCAAGTTCGACTTTGGCTTCGCCGTCGACTGGATGCGCAAGGACCTCGGGATCTGCCTCGCCGCGGCACGCGGCAACGGCGCCGCGCTGCCCGTCACCGCGCTCGTCGATCAGCTCTACGCGCGCGTGCAGGCGCGCGGCGGCGGACGGTGGGATACGTCGAGCCTGATACGGTTGCTGAGGGACAGGGACTAGAGGCTGGGGACTAGGGGCTGGGGAGCAGCATGGCGCCTCCTCCATCCACCCTCTCCCCCTCCACCACCCGCACCTCGTAATCGATCTCGGCCGTCGCGCCGAGCATGATCGTCGCCGAGCAGTACTTCTCCTTCGAGAGCTTCACGGCGCGCTCGACCTGCTTCCGGTCGAGACCGCGGCCCGCGACCGCGTAGCGCAGGTGGATGCGCGTGAAGACCTTCGGCTCCTCGGCGGCGCGCTCCGCCTCGGCCTCGACGACGCAATCGGCAACCGGCTGGCGTGCGCGCTTCAGGATCCAGACGACGTCGAACGCCGTGCAGGCCGCCGCGCCCGCCAGGACGAGTTCCATCGGCCGCATCCCGACGTTGCGCCCGCCGGCCTCCGGGGCGCCGTCGACGACGACCGCGTGGCCGCTGCCGCTCTCGGCGACGAACGAGACCTGTTCGACCCACTTGACACGCGCCTTCATGACCTGCTCCTCCGCGCTGGTTGTTGCGCCGGCGCCTGCCGCCGATCGCTCAAACGCTGCCCTTCGTCCCCTCGACCGATATGCCGCTTGCATTGTGCAGCGCAATATGGAATGCTTACGCCTGTCGCGGGTCGCCGTCTCCTCCTTCGGCATCCGCGACGAATTCCTCCATTCTCCTCCTATGGTGGAATCCTCGGCGCGGTCGAACAGACCGCGCCTTTTTTTAGGCCCTTTGCGCGGCGCACCAATCGGCTGCGAACAGCGCGATGCGACGGCGGCGGGCGCGGCTGACAACGGGTGGAAATGCGACATTGACCGTCGTCGCCCGCGCATAGTACAATCGTCGACTCTGCTCAACTGCAGTCGTGCCCGAGTCGAGGGCGCGAACCGTCGGGAAATTCCAACATGAAGACCTATTCGGCCCGTCCGCGCGACGTCACGCGCGCCTGGTTCGTCGTCGATGCGACGGACAAGGTACTCGGGCGCCTTGCCACCGAGATCGCGGTGCGGCTTCGCGGCAAGCACAAGGCGATCTATACGCCACACATCGACACCGGCGACTTCGTCGTCGTCACCAACGTCGAGAAGATCCGCGTCACGGGCACCAAGGTCGATACGAAGCTCTACCACCGCCATAGCGGCTATCCGGGCGGCATCACCACGACGACGTTCGGGAAGATGCAGGCACGCTTCCCCGGCCGCGCGCTCGAGAAGGCGGTGAAGGGCATGCTTCCGAAGGGCCCGCTTGGCTACGCGATGATCAAGAAGCTCAAGTGCTACGCCGGCCCCGCGCATCCGCATTCGGCGCAGCAACCCAAGACACTGGACCTTTAACAGGCAAAGTGTCCGCCGCCGCACGGCGGACTTCCAACCTCTATGATCGGAAACTATCACTACGGCACCGGGCGGCGGAAAACGTCCGTCGCGCGCGTCTTCATGAAGCGCGGCGACGGCAAGATCGTCGTCAACGACAAGCCCGTCGACGAATTCTTCACGCGCGAGACGGGACGCATGGTCGTGCGCCAGCCGCTGGTGCTGACGAATCATCAGAGCACGTTCGACATCATGGTCAACGTCATCGGTGGCGGCGAATCGGGGCAGGCGGGCGCCGTGCGTCACGGCATCACGCGTGCGCTGATCGACTACGACGCCGAGCTCAAGCCGGCGCTGTCGAAGGCGGGCCTCGTGACGCGCGACGCGCGCGAGGTCGAGCGCAAGAAGGTGGGTCTCCACAAGGCGCGGCGCCGCAAGCAGTTCTCGAAACGATGAACACGCACGGGCTGCATTCGCGGCCCGTCGCATTCTCGGGCACTGCTAGACTGATCCGGCCATGATCAGGATCGCCATCGTCGGAGGAACCGGGTACACCGGCGTCGAGCTGTTGCGTCTGCTCGCCGCGCACCCGGACGCGGACGTGCGCGCGATCACGTCGCGCAAGGAAGCCGGCATGCGCGTCGCGCAAATGTTTCCGAGCCTGCGCGGCCATTACGACCTCCAGTTCTGCGAGCCGCAGGACGCGAAGCTCGCCGACTGCGACGTCGTGTTCTTCGCGACGCCGCACGGCGTCGCGATGTCGCAGGCGCGAGAACTGCTCGCCGCCGGCGTCCGCATCGTCGATCTCGCGGCCGACTTCCGCCTGAGCGATCCGGCGACGTTCGAGCGCTGGTACAAGATGCCGCACGCCTGCCCCGAGCTGCTCGCCGAGGCCGTCTACGGCATTCCGGAGATCAATCGCGAGGCGATCCGCACCGCGCGCATCGTCGCGAATCCCGGTTGTTATCCGACGAGCGTGCAACTGGGCTTCCTGCCGCTGGTCGAAGCCGGCCTCGTCGACACGCGCTACCTGATCGCCGACTGCAAATCGGGCGTGTCCGGCGCCGGCCGCAAGGCGGAGCTCTCGCTGTCGTTCGCCGAGGCGTCGGACAATTTCGCCGCGTACGGCGTCGCCGGTCACCGTCACTATGCCGAGATCCTGCAGGGATTGAATCGCGCGACGCGCGAGCCGGTCCGCGTCACGTTCACGCCGCATCTGACGCCGATGATCCGTGGCATCCTGGCCACGCTCTACGCGCCGCTGCGCAGCCCCGACACCGACCTGCAGGCGGTCTACGAGAAGCGTTACGCGCACGAGCCGTTCGTCGACGTGATGCCGCCCGGATCGCTCCCCGATACGCGCAGCGTCCGCGCCTCGAACATGGTGCGGATCGCCGTGCACCGGCCGCCCGATTCTGACCTGGCGCTCGTCATCGCCGTGCTCGACAACCTGGTCAAGGGCGCCGCAGGGCAGGCGATCCAGAACATGAACGTCATGTTCGGCCTGCCCGAGACGACCGGTCTCACGGCACCGCCGGTCGTCCCCTGAGCGGGCATTGACACCTCCGCTGCGGGCCACCATATAAGAGACATCGCGTCTGCACGCTTTTTGACGGCGCACGCGGCGCCCCGGATAATGTCCGATAGAGGATCTGACGGAGTACGACGATGAATGCGATGAACGAGATGCCGAGCCCGCTGGTGTTCACCGACGCGGCGGCCGCCAAGGTGAAGGCGCTGATCGACGACGAAGGCAATCCCGACCTGAAGCTCCGCGTGTTCGTCTCCGGCGGCGGCTGCTCGGGGTTCCAGTACGGATTCACGTTCGACGAAGTCGTCAACGAGGACGACACGGCGATGAACAAGGGCGGGGTGACGCTTCTGATCGACCCGATGAGCTACCAATACCTGGTCGGCGCCGAGATCGACTACCAGGAAGGGCTCGAGGGCGCGCAGTTCGTGATCAAGAATCCGAACGCGACGTCGACCTGCGGCTGCGGCTCGAGTTTCTCCGCCTGATCGATCGTTCGACTCTCCCACGAAGCGGGCCGGCAACGGCCCGCTTTCGTTTTGTCTGCCTGCTCGCGCGCCCGACGCGGCGCGATCACTTCGGATAGATCGCGCCGAGCACGCGCCTGCCTTTGGCGCCCGTCACTTCGGGAAGGTTCGCCGGGCGCCCGGCGAGCGCCTCGCGCGCAAGCCACGCGAACGCGAGCGCCTCCACCTGCTCCACCGGCACGCCCTCGTCGGCCGTCGTGCCGAGGTCGCGCGGCGCGAGCTCGCTTGCGAGGTATTTCATCAGCGTCAGGTTGTTCGCGCCGCCGCCGCAGGCGAGGACCTGCTCGGCGCTCGCCGCATACGCACGAATCGCGTCGGCAATCGTGCGCGCGGTCAGGGCGACGAGCGTCGCCTGGATGTTCTCGGCTTCGTCGTCGATGTGCGCGGCGGCAAGGCGCTCCTCGAACCACTGCAGGTTGAACTTGTCGCGATGCGTGCTCTTGGGTGGCGGCGCGCTGAAGAACGGATCGGCGAGCAGGACGTCGAGAAGGCGCGGGTTCGGCTTGCCCTCCGCGGCCCACGCGCCCTGCGCGTCGAACGTCGTGCCGCGATTGCGCGCACACCAGAGATCCGACAGCACGTTGCCGGGCCCGGTGTCGAAGCCGTGCACGCTGCCGTCGGGCGGCAGGTCGGTGATGTTCGCGATGCCGCCGAGATTGACGATCACGCGATGCTTCTTCGGCATGCCGAACAGCGCAGCGTGAAATGCCGGAACCAGCGGGGCGCCCTGGCCGCCCG
>DATNBT010000144.1:0-19284 GCA_035571855.1 Vicinamibacterales bacterium | reverse complement strand
CGTACTGCTTCTTCAGTTCCTGCTTGATGCCGGGGATGCTTTCGATGGTCGACAGCTCGAAGACCGACTGCGCGTTGTCAGTGACTGGGCCGTAGGAGTCGACCGCGATCGTCACCGGGCCCATGCCGAGGAAGCCGAACGCCACGAGGCCGAACGCGAAGACCGCGGGTGCGATCATGCCGACCGTGGCCAGGCCGTGCGTGCTGACCACGTAGGCGATCGACATCAGCGCGACGATGCTGAGGCCGAGCCAGTAGGCGCTGAAGTTGCCGGCGACGAAGCCCGAGAGGATGTTGAGCGACGGACCGCCTTCTCGTGACGCCGTCACCACTTCCTTCACGTGCCCAGACTCGGTCGACGTGAAGACCTTGACGAATTCAGGAATCAGCGCGCCCGCGAGCGTGCCGCACGTGATGACGATCGACAGCTTCCACCAGAGCGAGCCGTCGCCGAGATTCGGAATCACGAAGTACGACACCGCGAACGTGATCGCGATGGAGATCATCGAGGTGAGCCAGACGAGCGACGTCAGCGGCGCCTCGAAGTTCATGTGGTCGGCGTTGCCGTAGCGGGCCTTCGCGATGGCCTCGTTGACGAAGTACGACAGGCCGCTCGCGATGATCATCATCACGCGCATCACGAAGATCCAGACGAGCAGCTCGATCTGCGTCGCTTCGCCGCGCACGGCGAGGATGATGAACGTGATGAGCGCGACGCCCGTCACGCCGTACGTCTCGAAGCCGTCGGCCGACGGTCCCACCGAGTCGCCGGCGTTGTCGCCGGTGCAGTCCGCGATGACGCCCGGGTTGCGCGCGTCGTCTTCCTTGATGTTGAAGACGATCTTCATCAGGTCCGAGCCGATGTCGGCGATCTTGGTGAAGATGCCGCCGGCGATGCGCAGCGCGGCCGCGCCGAGCGATTCGCCGATGGCGAAGCCGATGAAGCACGGGCCGGCGTAGTCGCCGGGCACGAACAGCAGGATGCAGAGCATCAGCAGGAGCTCGACGCTGATGAGCAGCATGCCGATGCTCATGCCCGCGCGCAGCGGAATCGCGTAAATCGGGAAGGGCTTGCCCCTGAGGCTCGCGAACGCCGCGCGCGAATTCGCGAACGTGTTCACGCGGATGCCGAACCACGCGACGCCGTAGCTGCCCGCGATGCCGATGAGGCTGAACGACAGGATGATCGCGAGCGTCAGCGCAACGGGTTTCCCCGGCAGCGGATTCAGCCAGCCGTAATACGCGCCGATGATGACCGCGATGAACACCCACAGCAGCAGGATGAACTTGCCCTGCGTGACGAGGTAGGTCTTGCACGTCTCGTAGATGAGTTCCGACACCTCGCGCATCGACGCGTGCACCGGCAGGTTCTTGAGCTGAGTGAACGCGACCAGGCCGAAGACCAGACCGAGCACCGCGACGACAAGCCCGACCATGAGCAGCGCGTGACCGTTCACGCCCCGGAACGTGACCGTGCTCAGATCCGGCACGACGAGGTTCGCTTCGCCGCCGGCCGCCGAAGGCGCGGCCGCCGCGGCCTGCGCCGCCGGCTCGGGCGCCTGCGCGTGCAGCGTGCCCGCCGCCGCCGCGAGCGCGGCCAATATCAGAACCGGCGCGGCCACCCGCACCAGGAGCTTACGAACAGTCAGACTCATCACGCCTCGCACAAAGGGTTGGATTATATCTTTACGTTTGGCGGCAATGCCACGCCGCCGGTCAGGAAGATGCGAATGCCTTCTTCGACGGTGATGTCAGGAAACACGGCCCGATCCCTCGGGCAGACCACGACATCCCCCAGATAGAGGTTGTTCGTCGGCACGTAGACGGCCAGCATCGCCTGCGGTCCCTCGCCGCGGTTGACCGTGAACTCCTTCGTCAGGAATCCGATCGAGTAGCCGCGCGTCGCGTGCTCCACCAGCACCACGCGCTTGAACCCCGACGCGCTGTCCGGCGAAAACGCGGCGATCAGCTGCTTCAGCGGCGAGTAGATCGTCTTGAACACCGGGACGTGCAGCAGAATCTCCTCCGCCCGCAACAGCAGCCGCCGGCCCAGGACGTTCGTCGCGACGATGCCGATCACCAGGATCGCGACGGCCGTCGACAGAATCCCGAGCCCCGGAATCCTGCGCCCCAGCAGCTGATCGTAGAGCGGCGTCGTCGCGTCGTCGACGACCCTGAAAAACCAGGCGAGCGCGAACACCGTGATGAACAGCGGCACGGTCACGAAGAACCCGGTGATGAACCGCCGGCGCAGCCACGTGAACATCTACCGTCCCCATCCCGCTCCGTAAATCGCCGCGAACAGCGCGACGCCGGCGACGATCCGGTACCACGCAAATGCCTGGAAACCCGAGCGCCGTACGTAATCGAGGAAAGGCTTCACGACGAGCAGCGAGGAGAGGAAGGCGAAGACGAACCCGACGGCCACCTCGACGCCGCGCGCCGATGCAAGTTCGTGGCGCGCTCCGAACAGATCGTGCGCGAACGCGGCCGCCATCGTCGGCATCGCGAGAAAGAAGGTGAACTCCGCCGCCGCGGGGCGATCGACCTTCATGGCCATCGCGGCGACAATCGTGCCTCCGGATCGCGACACACCGGGAATCAGCGCGAGCGCCTGGAAAATGCCGACGTTGAACGCGCGGCCGGTCGGCATCTCGTCCACGGTGAAGACGTCCGGCTTCGGCCTGAACGCCTCGACGATCAGCATGATGATTCCGCCGACGGTGAACGTCACGGCGATGACCATGAAAGTGCCGTAGATGACGCTGCGGATGTATTTCGAGAACAGCCCGCCGATCACCAGCGCCGGCAGGGACGCGAGAATGATCTTGAACGCGAACTGCCGGGCATCGTTCCGCGTCGTCAGTCCGGTCAGCACGTCCAGCACCTTCACCCGGTAGAGCCAGACGACCGCGAAGATCGAGCCGAGCTGGATCATGACGGTGAAGACGCCCCCCGGGTCCCGGTAGCCGAGCAGGCGTTCGGCAATCAGCAGATGCGCCGTAGACGACACGGGCAGAAATTCCGTGATGCCCTGGACGACACCGAGGATCGCCGCCTGAACCGCGGGCGGCACGCTAGGACGCGCGGGCTTTGCGCTGCGCTTTGTTCTTGCGCGTCGGCTGCTGCGGCGCGCTCGACGCCGGCTTCGGCATGTCGAGGCCGGCCGGCGCGTGCGAGGCCGCCTTCGTCGGCGCCGTGCCGCGCCAGAAGCTGACGATCGCCGCGGCGATGAACACGCTCGAGTAGGTGCCGGTGATGATGCCGATGACCATCGTGAACGCGAAGCCGTGCAGCACTTCGCCGCCGAAGAAGAACAGCGCGAGCGAGGTCAGGAGCGCCGTGCCCGACGTGATGACCGTCCGTCCCAGCGTCTGGTTCACCGACGCGTTGATCACGTCGAACATCGAATCGCGCCGCATCGACCGCAGGTTCTCGCGGATTCGATCGAAGATCACGATCGTGTCGTTCGTCGAGAAGCCGGTCATCGTCAGAATCGCGGCGATGACGTTGAGCGACATGTCGTAGCGGAAGAACGCCAGGAACGCGAGCGTCACCAGGAGGTCGTGAATCGTCGCCACGACCGCACCGACGCCGAAGCTGAACTGGAACCGGAACGCGAGATACGCGAGGATGCCGATGAGCGACAGCACGGTCGCCCAGAGGCCCTTGCTCGTCAGCTCGGCGCCGACCGTCGGGCCGACGATTTCCGTGCCGACGACCTTGAACTGGCCGACGTTGCTCTTCTGAAGCGCGTTGACGACGGCGTCCTTGGTCTTGCTGAGCGACTGCCCCGCTTCGGCGCCCGACGACGGCACCCGGACCAGGACCTCCTTGAGCGCGGGATCGCCGTACGCCTGGACGACCGCGTCCTTGCCGCCGCCCGGGAAGTTCCGGTCGAGGGCGGCCCGGACCTGCTGCACCGACGTCGGCGTCTCGAACTCAGTGATGACGACCGTGCCGCCGGCGAACTCGACGCCCTTCGGGATGCCCCTCGTCACGAGCACGAAGATGCCGGCGAGGATGATCACCCACGAGACGACCAGCGCGTGCCAGCGCCAGCGGAGGAAGTTGTAATGCGTGTTATGGAAAATATGCATGGCTAGATGGACAGCTGCGCGCCCTGACCGCGGCCCGCAAGTTCAAGCTCGAAGAGCGTCTTCGAGACGAAGATCGACGTAAACAGGTTCGACGCGAGACCGAGCATGAGCGTCACGGCGAAGCCGCGGATCGGGCCGGTGCCGAAGTTGAAGAGGAACGCCGCCGAAATCAGCGCGGCGATGTGCGTGTCGACCAGCGTCCAGAACACGCGGCCGAAACCGGCGTTGAGCGAGGCGCGTGTCCCGCGTCCCGCCTCGATCTCCTCTTTGATGCGCTCGAAGATCAGCACGTTCGAGTCGACACCGATGCCCATCGTCAGGACGAAGCCGGCGATGCCCGGCAGCGTCATGACGGCGCCGATGTACGCCATCAGCCCGAGCAGGATGAGCAGGTTGAAGATCAGCGCGAGGCACGCGTTGATGCCCGAGAACTTGTAGTACACGAGCATGAACACGACGATCAGCAGCAGGCCGACCGTCGACGCCAGGACGCCCGAACGAATCGAGTCCGCGCCGAGGCTCGGGCCGATCGTCCGCTCCGACAGATAGTCGAGCTTCGCCGGCAGCGCGCCCGACCGGAGGATCAGCGACAGGTTCTGCACTTCTTCGTTCGTGAAGCTGCCGGTGATGCGGCCGTCGGTCGTGATGCGCGAGTCGATGCGCGGCGCCGACTGCACGCGTCCGTCGAGGATGATCGCGAGCTGGCGGCCGACGTTGTCGCCCGTCACGTTGCCGAACTTGCGGCCGCCTTCGTTGTTGAGCGTGAAGCTCACCGCCGGCTGGTTGTTCTCGTCGAGCGACTGCCGCGCGCTGCGCAGGTCGCGGCCGGTGACCGCGGCAACCTTCCGGACGAGGTAATAAGAGGTGTTGGCCGTGTCGCCGGGAGAACCGCTCGACCCCGGCACGATTTCCATGCCCTGCGGCACGACGCCGCCCGGAGCGAGCTGCTCCTTCGTCGACACCGGACCCTGCTCGACGATCTTCAGCTCCAGCAGGCCGGGCGAGCCCATGATCGACTTCGCGCGATCGACGTCGCTGACGCCGGGCAGCTGCACGAGCAGCTGGTCGGTGCCTTCCTGAGAGATGGTCGGCTCGGTCACGCCGAGCTCGTTGATCCGGCGCTCGATCGTCTCGCGCGCCTGCACGACGGCTTCGTCACGCAGCTGGTTGGCGATGTTCGGCTTCAGGTTGAAGGTGTACGTGCCGTTGACGCCCTGCCCGCGATCGAAGTTGGCCTGCACTTCGTTGGCGGCCGTGCGGAACGCCGCGTCCTGCGCCGGCTGAATGCCTTCGACCTTGAACTGCGACACGCTGGGCGTCGTCAGGCTGGTGAAGGTGATGCCCGCCTTCGTCAGCTGCTCGCGCAGGCGCTCGCTCTCCTGATCGGTCTCGAGCTTCAGCGCGTCGTCGGTCTGCACGCGCATCTCGAGGTTCACGCCGCCCTTGAGGTCGAGTCCGAGCTTCAGCTGCTTTTCCTGCAGCCAGCCGGGCGAGGGCCAGTGATAGCGCGCCGCGAAAATCGGATAGACGCCGACGCCCGCGAACACGACGAGGACGGCGATGATCGTGAGGACCTTCCAGCGGATGTTCTGCATTCCTAATCCTTGGCTTGCGTGCTTTCAGCTTCCTGTACCTGCGGCTGGCCCTGCAGCCCGCCGACGGCGTTCTTCGAGATGTCGATGCGGACCTTGTCGGCGATCTGCAGCTGCACGGTGTCGCCGCTGATCTTCGTGACCTGCCCGTAGATGCCGCCGGTCGTGACCACCTTGTCGCCGACCTTGAGGCCCTCGAGAAACTCCTGCACCTTCTGCTGCTTCTTCCGCATCGGGAGCAGGATGATGAAATAGAAGATCGCCAGGACGAGCACGAACGGCACGAGCTGGAGCCACGCGCTGCCGCCAGTCTCGGCCCCTGCGCCCATCGCAAAGAAACCGCTAACGCTGAAGGAATTCATGCCTGAAAGTTTCGAACCGTCCAAACCTAAGACTCTCTCTAATCCTGCGAAGGGTGTCAAGGTAAAAGTGCAGGTTATGCAACGTGTTAAGGGTCGCCGCGTTGATCTCGTTGGCGCGGGAAAGGTGCCGCAGATAGGCGCGTGAGTACGTCCGGCACGTGTAGCAGGCGCAGGCCGGATCGATCGGCCCTTCGTCCTCCGCGTACTGCGCGTTACTAATATTGATGCGCCCCTGGCTGGTAAAGAGCTGGCCGTTGCGGGCGTTCCGCGTCGGCAGCACGCAGTCGAACATGTCGACGCCGCGGTACACGGCCTCGACGATGTCCTCGGGCGTGCCGACGCCCATCAGATAACGCGGCCGATCTTCCGGAAGGAACCGGGTCGTGTGGCCGACGACGTCGTACATGACGTCGGGGGCTTCGCCGACGCTCAGCCCGCCGATTGCATACGCCTCGAAGCCGACCTCGACCGTCTCTTTCGCGCTCTCCTCACGCAGTTCGGGATGCACGCCGCCCTGCACGATGCCGAACTGCGCCTGTCCTGGATTGGTGGACATGACGCCGGGCACCAGGCCGTCGCGCAGCGCGAGAAATCGATCGCGCGCGCGGCACGCCCACCGCAGCGTCCGCCGCATCGATTCGCGGACGGCCGTGTCGGCCGCCGGCAGCGCGAGGCATTCGTCGAGCACCATCGCGACGTCGGATCCGAGCTGCGACTGGATGTCGGCGGCCTTCTCCGGCGTGAGCAGATGCTCCGAGCCGTCGAGATGCGAGCGGAAGCGCGCGCCTTCTTCCGTAATCGTGCGGCGATCGGAGAGGCTGAACACCTGATAGCCGCCGCTGTCGGTGAGGATCGGCCTGTTCCAGCCGATGAAGCGATGGAGTCCGCCGCGACGCGCGATCAGATCGTCGCCGGGACGCAGATAGAGATGATAGGTGTTGCTCAGCAGGATCTGCGCGCCGATGGATTCCAGATCGCGGTGTGTGACGCCTTTGACGGCGCCCTGCGTGCCGACGGGCATGAACGCCGGCGTCTCGACGTCGCCGTGCGCGGTCGAGAGCACGCCGGTGCGCGCCCGCCCCTCGGTGTGAGTGACCCGGAAACCAAACGACACGTGCTAAGTTTAGTCGAGTGAAAAAGCTGCGCGTCGGCGTGATCTACGGCGGCCGATCCGGCGAGCACGAAGTGTCGCTGGCGTCGGCGGCCGCGGTGATCCAGAACCTCGATCCCGAGCGTTACCTGCCCGTGGCGATCCTTATAGAGAAGGATGGACGCTGGGCCCTCCCGGCGCGTCCGCCGTCGATTTCCGTCGCCGCCGACGTCATCAACGCCGGCAAGAAAGAACTGAGCGAGCCGTCGCGCGAGGCGCATCTGGTCGCCCACCCCGGCAGCGACACGCTCCTCACCGTCGATCGCACCGATCACGGCGCCTCCGTCTCCGGCCTCGGCCTCGACGTCGTCTTTCCCGTCCTGCACGGCCCGTATGGCGAAGACGGCACGGTGCAGGGCCTGCTCGAGCTCGCGAACGTGCCGTATGTGGGCGCAGGCGTGCTCGCGTCGTCTGTCGGCATGGATAAGGCCGCGATGAAGATGATGTTCTCCGCGGCCGGCCTGCCCATCTGCGATTACCGCACGTTTCTCGTCCGCGAGTGGCGCAGGAGCGAGCGCGCGATCATGAACGACATCGCGACGAACCTGGGCTTTCCGGTGTTCGTGAAGCCGGCGAACCTCGGATCGAGCGTCGGCATCTCGAAGGCGCACCACGCGACCGAGCTTCGCGCCGCGATCGAGCTCGCGGCGGAGTTCGATCGCAAGATCGTCGTCGAGGCCGGCGTCCCGAAGGCGCGCGAGATCGAATGCTCGGTGCTCGGCAACGACGAGCCCGAGGCATCGGTGCCGGGCGAAGTGATCCCGTCGCGCGAGTTCTACGACTACCAGGCGAAGTACCTCGACTCGGGCGAGAACAGCTCGCGGATCGTCATTCCGGCGAAGCTGACGGACGCGCAGACGGCCGACGTCCGCCGGCTCGCGATCGCGGCGTTCACGGCAATCGACGGCGCCGGCATGGCCCGCGTCGACTTCCTGCTCGCCGGCGACAGCGGCACCCTCTACGTGAACGAGGTCAACACGATTCCGGGGTTCACGACGATCGGCATGTACTCGAAGATGTGGGCGGCCAGCGGCGTCGCGTTTCCGCAGCTGCTCGACAGGCTGATCGATCTGGCGATCGAGCGCCATGCTGAAAAGCAGAACCGCCGTACTAGCATGTAGCCTCGTCGTCCTCGCGGTTCCCTGCGAGGCGGCGCTCACGGGCGCCGGGAAGCTCTCCGCCGTTTACGAATCCATTCTCGCCGCGCAGTTCGATCGCGCCGACACGCTCCTCGTTCAGGCCTGCCCGCCCGCGCCCGCCGAGGCCTGTCGGGATCTGCAGGTCGTCTCGACGTGGTGGCGCATCCAGATCGATCCCGACAACCGCAGCCGCGACACGCTGCTGAACGAGCAGGCGCGCACGGCGGTGAACGCGGCGGAGGCGTGGACGGATCGCGAGCCGAAGAACGCCGAGTCCTGGTTTTATCTGGCCGGCGCATACGCGCCGCTGGTGCAGTGGCAGGTGCTCCGCGGCGAGCGGCTCGGCGCCGCGCGAAACGGCAACCGCATCCGCGAAGCGCTGGAACGGGCGCTGTCGCTCGATCCCACGCTCGCCGACGCGCATTTCGGCGTCGGCGTCTATCAGTACTACGCGGACGTCGCGTCAGCAGGCGCGAAGGTCCTGCGCTGGCTCCTGCTGCTGCCTGGCGGAGATCGCGTGAAAGGGCTCCAGGCGATCGATCGGACGCGGGAAACCGGCAGCCTGCTTCGTGGCGAAGCCGACTTCCAGCGTTACATCATCGATATCTGGTACGAACACCAGCCGGCCGACGCGATCGCCATCCTCAGATCACTCGACGCGCGGTATCCGACGAACCCGATCTTCCTTCAGCGGCTCGCCGAGCTGTACGATACCTACCTGCACGACGCGCACGCGAGCGCCGACGCGTGGCAGATGCTGATCGATCGCGCACGCGCCGATCACGTGTACGACTCGACGCGCGTCATCGCGCTCGCCGAGCGCAAGCGACGTGCGAATTTTTGACTTTCGATCGCACTTTGTGCTTGACATCAAATTTCCGGCGTCCATAATCTACATCTGGTATGAGGATGCGCTGCTGAAGCCATTCCTTGTGACCTTGGACCTGTAAGGCGCGCGCGGATGATCGAGTGAGCGTGCCAGGCGGCAGCCACTGGGCGATTCAGGGCCGTGCGTGAAACCCACATGAAGGGGGGGATAGACGACAATGGCGAAGAAAGCCAAGGGCGGGAAGAAGAAGGCGGGCAAGAAGCGCTAAGCCAGCCTCACCGCTAGAAAAAAGGGGGCCGCAAGGCCCCCTTTTTAATTTTCCCCGATCATCTGCTCTCCATCCCACACGCGAATCCGCCGGATCACGTCGTTCTGCTGAATCCTGTCGACCACGTCCATGCCGTTGATGACGCGGCCGATGACGGTGTACTTCGCGTCGAGATGGGGCTGCGGTGAGTGCGTGATGAAGAACTGGCTGCCGCCCGTGTCGGCCCAGTCGAGCGCGATGCCGACGGTGCCGCGCAGGTACGGACGCTGGCTGAGCTCGTCGCGCACCGTGTAGCCGGGGCCGCCTTCGCCGTCGCCGCGCGGGTCGCCGCCCTGAATGACGAAGTCCGGGACGACGCGATGAAAGGTCAGGTTGCGGTAGAAGCCTTTCTTCACCAGCGACACGAAGTTGTCGATCATCAGCGGCGCGTCGAGCACCGCGAGCTCCAGCTGAATCGTGCCGCGGTCGGTGTCGATGAACGCCTGCGTCGAGACCCTGGGCATCGTCAGCGACGGCGACTGATACGCCTCGGCCGCCAGCCGCGTCGGCGCCGGGCGGATGCGCGTCATCGCGTCGGATTGCGGCTCCGACTGCTTGAGCAGCTGGGCCGCACGCAGGCGCACCGCCCAGTCTCTGTCGTTGAGCGCCGTGTCGAGGAGAGACTTCGCGACGCCGATGCCGTACTTCGAGAACGCCTCGATGACGGCGGCCCGCGCCACGTACGTGTCGTCGCGCAGCGCGAACTGGTACGCCGCGGGCAGCGCCTGCGCGCCGGCGGGCAGGCGCAGTTCTCCGATGCCGCTGGCGGCGGCGGCCCGCACCACCGGGTCGTCCGACTTCAGGTGATCCAGCAGGATGTCGCCGGCCGACGGCGCGTTGAGCTGCACCAGGGCCGTGAGCACCGCCGCGAGGACCCGCTGGTCTTTGTCCTCGAGCATCTTCGTCAGCCGCGGCAGCGCGCTCTGGCGCGGCAGCGTGCCGAGCAGCGACGCGAGCGAGGCGCGGACGTGCCAGTCGGGATCCGGATCGAGGCTCGAGAGAATCGTGACGAACTCTTCGGGGGCGACCGACGCCGACGACTTGAGCGCCGCCGCGCGAACGAGCGGATCGCGATCGCCGAGCAGATCAATCAGCTCCTCGCCGACCGCCGGGGTCTTGACACTGGCAAGCGCGGTCACGACTTCGAGGCGAATCTGCGCGGGCGCGTCGCGCCGGCGAAGCAGATCGAGCAGCGGCTTCTCGAATGACGCGTCGCCGATGCGGCCCGCGGCGCGAATCGCCTCGATCTGCACGCCCCAGTCGCGGGAGTTGATCAGCGGGACGATGACGCCGGCCGCCGATTTGTCTTTCAGCGCGCCGAGCCCCTTCACCGCGAACGCCGCCGTGTAGGGATCGGTGGCGCGCGTGAGCGCGAGCAGCGCGGGCGCCGCGCGGCGATCTTCGATGCGCTGCAGCGCGAACGCGACCGGCCACCACGACGTGCGCGGCCGGCCCGACGCGTCGAGGACCACGGACGCCAGCTGGTCGTAGGCTTTGAGCCGCGCCAGCGCGAACACGCCAATCCTGAACGCCGCCGCGGGCGTATCGCGGCGCGCTTCGTCCGCCTCCGACGGCGTCTGCGCGAGCGCACCCGAGGCGAACACGGCCGACGCCATCTTCGCAATCGGATCGGCGGCGGCGACGTCGCCAATCAGGCCGAGCGCTTCGGCCGCGCTGCCCTGCATCAGCGGCGTCGAGTCGGCGAGCGCGGCGATCAGCGGATCGCGCGCGCTCCGATCGCCGATCAACCCGAGGGCGAACGCCGCCATCTGACGGACTTCGGAATCGCCGTCGCGCAGCAGATCGACGAGCGGCGGAACGCCGGCAGGCAGACCGACGCGTCCGACCGCGAGCGCCGCGCGCCGGCGAACGCGCGCTTCGGGATCGGAGAGCAGCTTGACGAGATCCGCCGAGTCGGACGCGGGATCCTTCAGCGTGCGCATGTCCTCGAGCCGCAGAATCCACGACATCTTCTGCTCGAAGATCGACAGCTGCGGCGCGGCCTGGACCGGCGCGGAAGGCGGCGCCGGCGGCGCGCTCGCGCACGATGAAAGGGCCATCGCCGCCGTGAGGAAGATCAGGATCCGCACGAGCGCGATGATATCATCCACTCCGCCTTGCAGTTCCGTCACATCGCGATTGAAGGGCCGATTGGCGCGGGCAAAACGGCGCTCACAGAACGGCTCGGCACGCGCCTCGACGCGACGATCGTCCTCGAGGAAACCGACAATCCCTTTCTCGCCGACTTCTACGCCGATCGTCCCGGCTCGGCGCTGCAGGCGCAGCTGTTCTATCTGCTGAATCGTCACCGCCAGCAGGTCTCGCTGCGGCAGACCGATCTCTTCAGCCAGACCACGGTCTGCGATTACCTCTTCGACAAGGACAAGATCTTCGCGTATCTGAATCTCGACGACAACGAGCTCTTTATCTACCAGCGCCTGTACGATCTGCTGCTCAACGACGTCCCCTCGCCGGATCTCGTCGTGTACCTGCAGGCGCCGACCGACGTGCTGCTCCGCCGCGTGCACAGCCGCCGCGCGGACGCCGAAGCCGTCGCGCTGCAGCCCGACGACGAGTACCTGCGCGAGTTGAACGAGGCGTACCACCATTTCTTTTTCCATTACAACGCCACGCCGCTCCTCGTCGTCGAGACGTCGCAATTCGATTCGGAAGCGAGCGACGAGACGCTCGACGATTTAATCAAGCAGATCACCACCATGGGATCCGGCACCCGGTACTACGTGCCGCGAACAAAGTAGCCAGCTGATCAAATGACCGGGCGGCCACCTGACCGGATGTGGTGGTAAGCTGAGGCCTCATGGCCTGGTTCAAGAAGGCCCGGAAGCCGATCAAGGCCGCGAAAGACAAGTCCAGCCGCGTCCCCGAAGGTCTGTGGGTCAAGTGCGCCGGCTGCTCACAGGCGATTTACAACAAAGAGCTCCCCGCCACCATCAACGTCTGTCCGAAGTGCGGCTATCACTTCCGCCTGAGCGCCGTTGAACGTCTCCGCATGCTGTTCGACGACGGCCGGTGGACCGAGTACGACCAGAGTCTGAAGTCGACCGATCCGCTGGCGTTCACCGACACGAAGCCGTACCGCAAGCGGCTCGAGGCCAGCATCGAGGCCACGGGCCTCAAGGACGCCATCATCTGCGCGTCCGGACGCATCGACGGCATAGAGGCGGAAGTCGCCGCGATGGAATACGGCTTCATCGGCGGCAGCATGGGCGTCGTCGTCGGCGAGAAGATCACGCGCGCCATCGAGCGCGCGATCGAACGGCGGACGCCCGTCCTCATCGTGTGCTGCTCGGGCGGCGCGCGCATGATGGAAGGCGCGCTCTCGCTGATGCAGATGGCGAAGATCTCGGGCGCGCTCGCGCGGCTCGACAGGGCGAAGCTGCCGTACATCTCGATCCTCACCGACCCGACGACCGGCGGAGTGACGGCGAGCTTCGCGATGCTCGGCGACCTGAACATCGCCGAGCCGAAGGCGCTGATCGGCTTTGCCGGGCCGCGCGTCATCGAGCAGACGATCCGCCAGAAGCTGCCCGAGGGATTCCAGCGGAGCGAGTTCCTGCTCGAGAAAGGCATGCTCGATCTCGTCGTCGACCGCAGGGAACTGAAAGCGACGATCGCGAAAGCGCTCCGCTTCATGGGAGCGGTCGCATCGCAACCGTCACAGACGGCGGACGTCGCGCCGGCCGAAGCCGCCGCGCAGCGCTAGCCTCGGTTCTTTGGACGCACTCTCCTACCTTTTCAGCCTCGAACAGTTCGGCATCAAGTTCGGGCTCGACAACATCCGCGCGCTGCTCGCGAAGCTCGGGAATCCGCAGAACGCGTTCACGTCGATTCACATCGCCGGCACGAACGGCAAGGGCTCGGTGACGGCGATGATCGACACGGTGCTGCGGCGCGCCGGCCACACGTCCGCGCGCTTCACGTCGCCGCACCTCGTCGATCTGTCCGAACGGTTCGTCGTCAACGGCGCGCCGGCCGACGCGGCCGAAATGCGGCGCGCCGCCGGGGAGATCCGGCGCACGATCGAAGACGCGATCGCCGACGGCACGATCGCCGCGAAGCCGACGTTCTTCGAAGCGACGACCGCGATGGCCTTCGACATGTTCCGCCGCGCAGGCGTCGAGTTCGGCGTGATCGAAGTCGGGCTCGGGGGCCGGCTGGACTCGACGAACGTCGTCGCGCCGGCCGTCACCGCAATCACGTCGATCGACTTCGATCACCAGCAGTACCTCGGCGACACGCTGGCGGCGATCGCGGCCGAGAAGGCGGGGATCATCAAGCCCGGCGTGCCCGTCGTCGTCGGCGCCCTCGCGCGCGACGCGTCGGATGTCATCGAGCGCATCGCCCGCGAGCGCGGCGCGGCGGTGATCCGCGCCGACGAGACCGGCCGCGACTACGGATCGATTCGCCTGGGGTTGCGCGGCGAACACCAGAAGGCGAACGCGCGTGTCGCCATTGGCGTGCTCGAGGCGCTCGAGCGCACCGGCGTGGCGATCGGGCGTGACGCGATCGTCGACGGCCTGGCGGACGTGAGATGGCCCGGACGGCTCGAACACCGGCAGTTGTCCGGTGGACGCGAGATCGTCCTCGACGCCGCCCACAATCCAGCCGGCGCGCGGGCGCTGGCGTCTTATCTGCGGACGCTCGGCGGGCCGAAGCCCACGCTCGTGTTCGCCGCGATGAAAGATAAGGATCTCGACGGGATGCTTGCGGTGCTGCTGCCTGCGTTTGGCCGCGTCGTGGTGACGAAACCGGGCACGCCGCGCGCCGGCGACCCCGCCGAACTGGCGTCGCGCATCCGCGCCATCGCTCCCGCGCTTCCGATCGACGTCGTGGACGCGCCGGCCGACGCGCTGAAGTCGGCTCTGCAGCATCCGGAGCTCGTCGTCGTCGCCGGATCCATCTTCCTGCTCGGGGACATCATGCCGGGACTTGGTGCATGATGCTCAGAGTGAAATCGACAGCTCTGCTGGCGGCGCTGTTCGTGGCGGCCGCGTGTACCGCCGCGGCGCAGGACCAGATTCAGGGCATCGACAGCATCGTCGCCGAAACGCAGCGGCAGATCGGCGAGAACCACCGGCAGCTGATCAAGAACGTGGAGCTGAAGCTCGGCGACACGACGCTGTACGCCGACGAGGTGGAGGTCTTCACCGACAAGGATCTGATCGTCGCGCGCGGCAACGTCACGCTCGCGCAGACGACGAACCGCATTTCCGCCGACAGCGCGGAGTTCAATTACAAGACGAAGCTCGGCACGTTTCACACGGCGGCCGGCATCGCGACCGTCAAGCCGCAGCTGCAGACGCCGACGCCCGGGTCGATCGCCGTGCCCGCGTCGCTCAATCAGGAAACGGACGTCTACTTCGCCGGCGAGATCGTCGAGAAGATCGGGCCGCGCAAATACAAGATCACGAAGGGCGGCTTCACGACGTGCGTCCAGCCGACGCCTCGCTGGGAACTGCACGCGGACACCGTCATCGTGTCAGTCGAGCACTACACGTTCCTCAGGAACGCGGTGTTCAACGTGAAAGGCGTGCCGCTGCTCTACACGCCCGTCATGTATTACCCGACGAAGAAAGAAGATCGGGCCACCGGCATCCTGCTGCCGACGATCGGACAGACGACGCTGCGCGGCGAGTCGATCCACAACGCGTTCTTCTGGGCGATCGATCGCAGCCAGGACGCGACGCTGCTGCACGACTGGTTCTCGAAAACCGGCCAGGGCTACGGATCGGAGTATCGCTACAACTACGGCTCGCAGGAAACCGGCTACATCAAGGCGTACACGCTGCGCGAGCACAGCGCCGACTACACGACGGACACCGGAGTCGTCACGCAACCCGGCGGCACCTCGTATCAGGTCCAAGGCGCGGCGAGCCAGTTGCTGCCCGCGCACATCATGGCCCGCGGCCGCGTCGACTACTTCTCGAGCCTGCAGGAAGCGCAGTCGTTCAACACCAACTACGTCAGCACGTATACGAACCAGCGGTCGTTCGGCGGCAACGCCGTCGGCGCGTGGGGGCCGTATTCGATGAACGCCACGCTCGACCACACCGAGTACTTCTCGAGCGAGACCGCGTCGGCGACGACGGGAAGCTGGCCGAGGTTCACGCTCAACCGGAACGAGAAGTTGATTCCGGGCACGCCGCTGTACTTCTCCGCGAGCGGCGAGTACGCCAGCCTCCTGCGGCACCAGCAGGACACGGCGAACTCGCAGAGCGATCTCAACGAAGACGTCACGCGCCTCGACTTCAACCCGCAGATCCGGTTTCCGTTCACGCACTGGCAGTGGTTCACGGTGAATTCCGCGATCAACTGGCGTGATACGCACTACTCGCGCAGCCTGGAGCTCGATCCGGCGACGCAGACGTTCACGAAGGTGAGCGACGCCGACGTCAACCGCACCTTCTTCACGGCCTCAACGCAGATCCTCGGCCCCGTGTTCAACCGCGTCTGGGACACGCCGGACAACGGCTACGCCGAGAAGGTCAAGCATTCGGTCGAGCCGTTCCTCAACATCACGCGCACGTCGTCGATCGACAACTTCAACAACATCATTCAAATCGACGGCACGGACGTGATCTTCGGCGGCACCACGTCCTTCGCGTACGGCGTTCACAACCGCTTTTACGCAAAGCGGCCGTCTGTGGCGGGCCAGCGGAGCCAGCCGCGCGAGATTTTCGATGTGGACGTGCAACAGACGTACTACACGCAGGCGGCGGCGACGCAGTACGACCCGCGCTACTCGACCAGCGGCTATTCTTCCGCGACGACCGCCAATCTCAGCAACTTCACCCCGATCCTGATCACCATCCGTGCGATGCCGACCAACGAGATCAACGCGCAGTCCAGCATCGAGATCGACAGCCGCTACCTCGCGCTGCGTCAGGTGTCCGCGGGCGGCAGCTACGCATGGACCAGCCGCATCACGACGACGATGAACTGGAGCAAGCGCGCGTTCATCCCGCAGCTCGTCGGCTTCAACGACCCGACGCAGCTGTCGCAGTCGTTCAGCGGGCAGGTGAACGCGCACACCAAGGACAACAAGTACGGCGGCATCTACTCGTTCAACTACGACGCGCTGCTCGGGCGGATCCTGAACCAGTCGATCTCCGGTTTCTACAACGCGCAGTGCTGCGGGCTGGCGTTTCAGTACCAGACATGGAACTACGGCGGCATCACCGCCGGCCTGCCCGTCGCCGCCGATCATCGGTTCTTCCTGTCGTTCACGCTTGCCGGCCTCGGCAACTTCTCGCCGTTCAACGGCGCGATGAGCGGGGTCACGCGTTGAGCGTTCTCGTCACGGGAGCCGCCGGGTTCGCCGGCGGCCATCTGCTCGACCTGCTCACGGCTGACGGCGTCGACGTCTTCGGCTGGTATCGCCCCGGACGCGGCGCTCCGCCCGATCGTCCGCACGTCACCTGGCAGCCCGTCGACATCGTCGACGCCGCCGCCGTCCGCCACGCCATCGCCGCGATCAGGCCGGATGCGGTCTATCACTGTGCCGGCGCCGCGCACGTCGGCAAGGCGTGGGACAACACCGCGTCGACGCTCGAGATCAACGTGATCGGCACGCACAACCTGCTCGACGGGCTCCGGCGCGCGCGCGTGCGCGCGAAGATCGTGATTCCCAGCTCGTCGCTCGTCTACAAGAGCAGCGCCGACGTGCTGAACGAAGACCACCCTCTCGTGCCGCAGAGCCCGTACGCCCTGAGCAAGCTCGCGCAGGAGATGGTCGGTCTGCGCGCGCGGGACGATGGACAGCACGTCACCGTGGCGCGGTCGTTCAATCACATCGGGCCGCGGCAGGATCCGTATTTCGCGGCGTCGGGATTCGCGCGCCGCATCGCCGACATCGAAGCCGGCACGTGGGATCCGGAGCTGGCGGTCGGGAACCTCGACGCCCGCCGCGACATTCACGACGTGCGCGACACGGTGCGGGCGTACCGGCTGATTCTCGAGCGCGGCGTCGACGGCCGCGCGTACAACGTCTGTTCCGGCCGCGCGATCTCGATTCGCGCGCTGCTCGACAAGCTGCTCGCGCGCGCACGCGTGCCGATCAGCGTCCGTGTGGACCCTGCGCGGTTGCGGCCGAATGACGTCCCCTTGCTCCTTGGCGATCCCACTCGCCTCACGACCGAGCTCGGCTGGCTGCCCGAAATCGATCTCGATCAGACCGTGGACGACCTCCTGGGTTATTGGCGTATGATCGCTGGCGAAGAAAAGGCGAATCATGCCGGACACCCTGTTCGTTCTCGGGAGCCGTAAGCCCACAACCCGCGACATCGCCAACGCTATTAAGAAAGGTGGCGCCGAGGCTGCCCTGGCCGGCGCCGATCACCGCGCCGACGAGGCGGATTATCAGGAAGTCACCTGCCGCTCCGCGCTGAATCGCGTCCAGGGCATGCCGTTCAACTGGACGCTCAATCCCTATCGCGGCTGCACGCACGGCTGCCATTACTGCTTCGCCCGCCGCTACCACTCGCAGTTCGAGATGAACTCGAGCGACGACTTCGCTTCGAAGATCCTGGTGAAGGTGAATCTGATCGACGTGCTCGCGCGCGAGCTCGATCGGCCGTCATGGAAGCGCGAACGCGTGGCGTTCGGGACGGCGACGGACCCGTACCAACCAATCGAAGGGCACTACAAGCTGACGCGGCGAGCGCTCGAAGTGCTGGCGCGTGGCAAGACGCCGGTCGGCCTGATCACGAAAGGGCCGATGGTCGTGCGCGACAAGGACGTCCTCGCGGACCTGACCCGCGCCGCCGGCTGCACGGTCTACGTGAGCGTTCCGTCAGTGGATGAAGACGCGTGGCGCACCCTGGAGCCGGGCGTCGCTCCGCCCATCCAGCGGCTGCGCGCCGTTCGCGAGCTCGTCGACGCGGGCATTCACGCCGGCGTGCTCATGGCGCCCATCGTTCCGGGGTTTACGTCGTCGCGCCGCAAGGTCGAGGACACGATCAAAGCGATCGCCGACCACGGCGCCAGGTTCGTCGGCGCCGCCGTCATGCGCCTCGAAGACGGCACGCGCGATCACTTCTTCGGGTTCATCGAACAGCACTTCCCGTCGATGCTGCCGGGACTCACGAGGCTGTACGGACGGAAGGAAGCGCCGCCGGCATATCGGCATGAAGTGCAGGCGATGGTGCGCGTGCTGCAGGAGCGCTACGGCCTGAGCACGCGGGATGAAGGAGCGCGACGGCTTCAGCCGAGCGGCGCAGCGCCCGCGCCGTCGGAAGAGGACGCCGCTACGCCGCCCCGGCAAACGGCGTTCGGGTGGTGATGCCTGGCGCGGCGTCGACGCTCAGTTGTCCCTCGCGGACGACGACGTCGAATGACGAGGCTTCCTTCCAGCGCGCGCTGATCGGCAGCTTGATGTGCTCGTCGATCATGCGTTTCAGGAAACGCGCGCCGTACGCCAGGCTGTAGCCCAGCGTCACGACTTTCTCGAGCGCCTCGTCCGTGATCTTCACGCGCTTGCCGGCCCGCTGCATCGTCGCCTCGAGCTCGGCGAGGTAGTGCCTGGCGATCTCGCGCACTTCGTCTTGCGTGAGCGGCGCGAACAGCACGACTTCGTCGATCCGGTTGCGGAACTCCGGCGGGAACCGGCGCTCCAGCTCGCGTACCACCTCGCCGCGCACCTGATCGACGCCGACTTCCTTCGAGAGGAATCCGAACGGGCTCGTCAGCTTGCGGAAGCACTCCGAGCCGAGGTTGGACGTCATGATGATTACCGCGTCGCTGAGATACACGCGCTTGCCGCGGCCGTCGGTCAGCCAGCCTTCGTC
>DATNBT010000143.1:0-9459 GCA_035571855.1 Vicinamibacterales bacterium | reverse complement strand
TGGTCGACTTCCCCGAGCCGCTGGCGCCGAGGATGATCTTGGTGTGCCCCTTGGCGACGTCGAAGCTGAGGTCGCGCAGCACGACCTTCTCGTCGAAGGCGAGGTTGACGTGCTCGAACGCGATGACCGGCGTCCCGTTGGCCGCCATCAGTACAGCAACGACACCAGAATCTGCGTGACGAAGAAGTCCGCGGCGATCACCGCCACGGATCCGGCGACGACCGAGAGCGTCGTCGACTTGCCGACGCCCTGCGTGCCGCCCTTCGTGCGCATGCCCACGTGACAGGCGATCGTGACGATGACGAAGCCGAAGACGAACGGCTTGATGAGCCCCTGCCAGAGGTCCTGCGTGTAGAGCGCGTCGGTGACCGACGACCAGTAGAGGTCGCTCGACACCTGCAGCTGGAAGCGCGAGACGACCCAGCCGCCGAAGATGCCGACGAAGTCGGAGACGACCGTCAGCAGCGGCGCCATGATGATGCCTGCCAGCACGCGGGGCACGACCAGCTTGCGAATCGGATCGGTGCCGAGGGCGCGCAGCGCGCTGATCTGATCGGTCACGACCATCGAGCCGAGCTCGGCCGCGATGCCCGATCCGATGCGGCTCGTCAGCATCAGCGCGGCGAGCACCGGCCCCAGCTCCTTGATCATCGAGGCGCTCACGAGGCGGCCGACCACCGGCCGCGCGCCGAACTGATCGAGCGTGAGCCCCGACTGCGACGCGAGCGCGGCGCCGGTGAACAGCCCCGTGAGGACGACGACGGTCAGCGACCCGACGCCGAGCGCGTCGAGCTGCTCGATGATGTCGTGCGTGTAGATCGGCGGCGAGACCATGCCGCGGAACGCCTGCATGATCAGGCGGACGTATTCCTGCGTCTCGAGCGCGGCGTGTTTGAGCCAGCGTGTCAGGAACACGTCGCGGTCAGGCCCTCCGCGCCGCCCGAGACGAGAGCAGCTCGGGGTTCCGCAGGCGCTTGATGTCGTCGCGCAGCGCGGCGGCTTTCTCGAAATCCAGGTTCGCCGCGGCCGCCTTCATCTGCGCCTGCAGCATCGTGATGTGCTGATCGACTTCCGCCTGCGTCTTGAACGCCTGCATGCCGTCCTGCGGATCCTCCGGCGTCATGTAGTCGCGCTCGTAGACGCTCGACATCACCTCGTCGATCGACTTGATGATGGACTGCGGCGTGATCCCGTGCTCCGTGTTGTACGCCTCCTGCAGCGTGCGGCGGCGTCCCGTTTCGCTGATGCACGTCCGCATCGAGTCGGTGACCTTGTCGGCGTACATGATCACTTTCCCGTTCACGTTCCTTGCCGCGCGGCCGGACGTCTGGATGAGCGACCCGCCCGACCGCAGGAAGCCTTCCTTGTCGGCGTCGAGGATGGCGACGAGCGACACCTCCGGAAGGTCGAGGCCTTCTCTCAGCAGGTTGATGCCTACCAGCACGTCGAACTCACCCCGTCGCAGGTCGCGCAGAATCTGGACACGCTCGAGCGTCTCGATGTCGGAATGCAGGTATCGCACCCGGACGCCCAGCTCCTGATAGTACTGCGTCAGGTCCTCCGCCATGCGCTTGGTGAGGGTCGTCACCAGCACACGTTCTTTCCGGGCGACCCGATCCCTGATCTCCGCCAGCAGGTTGTCGACCTGCCCTTTCACGGGCCGCACGTCGATCGGCGGGTCGATCAGGCCGGTCGGCCGGATGATCTGCTCGACCACCACGCCCTTGGCCTGCGCGAGCTCGTAGGGCCCCGGCGTCGCCGAGACGTACACCACCTGTCCCACGCGCGCTTCCCACTCCTGGAAGTTCAACGGCCGGTTGTCGAGCGCCGACGGCAGCCGGAACCCGTACGCGACGAGCACTTCCTTGCGCGACCGGTCGCCGTGATACATCCCGCGCACCTGCGGCACCGTCTGGTGGCTCTCGTCGACGATGAGCAGCGAGTCCTTCGGCAGGTAGTCGAGCAGCGTCGGCGGCGGATCGCCCGGGTTGCGCCCGGTCAGGTGCCGCGCGTAGTTCTCGATGCCGTGGCAGTAGCCGATCTCGTTGATCATCTCGAGATCGAACATCGTCCGCTGATGCAGCCGCTGCGCTTCGAGCAGCTTGCCTTCAGACTCGAGCTTGCTCCGATACCAGGCGAGCTCTTCCTTGATTGTCTCCACGGCCTTCTTCGTCCGCTCGCGCGGCGCGACGAAGTGCGACTTCGGAAAGATGGCGATCTTGTCGTGCTTGCGAAGCGTCTTCCCCGTCAGCGGATCGAAGGACGCGATCTCCTCGATTTCGTCGCCGAACATCTCGAGCCGGACGCCGTGCTCCTCGTACGACGGATAGATGTCGACGATGTCGCCGCGGACGCGGAACGTGCCGCGCGTGAAGTCGTGGTCGTTGCGCTCGTACTGGATCTCGACGAGCTTGCGCAGCACGCTGTCGCGCGAGATCTTCTGCCCGCGATCGACGGGCAGCATCATCCCGTAATACGCCTCCGGCGCGCCGAGGCCGTAGATGCACGACACGCTGGCGACGATGATGACGTCGCGGCGGAGGAAGAGCGACCGCGTCGCCGACAGCCGCATGCGGTAGATCTCGTCGTTGATCGTCGCTTCCTTTTCTATATAGGAGTCGGTCGCCGGGACGTACGCCTCGGGCTGGTAGTAGTCGTAGTAGCTGACGAAGTACTCGACGGCGTTCTCCGGGAAGAAGCGCCTGAACTCCTGATACAGCTGGGCCGCGAGCGTCTTGTTGTGGACCATCACCAGCGTCGGCCGGTTCACGCGCGCGATGGTCTGCGCCATCGTGAACGTCTTGCCCGACCCGGTGACGCCGAGCAGCACCTGCGCCTTGTCGCCGCGGTTCAACCCGTCGGTGAGCTCGCCGATCGCCCGCGCCTGGTCGCCGGCTAAATCGAACTCGGATACGAGGTTGAAGGTGTCGTACAGTGACGGCATCTGAAGCATGCGATCGTACTAGAGGCCAGGGGCCGGAGGCTAGGGGCCGGGAGGAACGTCCATGACACCCGAACAGGCGAGGTTTCTCGCCGACTATTTCGCGAACATCTTCGACCGGGAAGGGCCGACGACGACGAAGGTCCTGCAGGCGGTGCCCAACGACAAGCGCGACTATCGGCCGGACGAGAAGTCCCGCACCGCATGGGAGCTCGCCAAGCATGTCGCCGCGGCCGACCTCTGGTTTCTCGACAGCATCTGCGACGGCGCCTTCATCTACGACCCGGAGGGCGAAGAGAAGATGACCGGCGGCTTCACGACGATGAACGACGTCGTCGAGTTCTACAAGCGCGAGTTCCCGAAGCGCGTCGCGCGGCTGCGATCGACGCCCGGTGAACAGCTGGCCAAGGACGTCGACTTCTTCGGGCTGATGAAGCAGCCGGCGATCGCGTTCGTCGATTTCGCCAACAACCACGGCATCCACCATCGCGGACAACTGGCCGCGTACCTGCGGGCGATGGGGTCGAAGGTGCCTTCCCTGTACGGCGGCAGCGCCGACGAACCGGCCTCGTGATACCATCCGCCGCACTATGAAGAACGCTCTTCTACTGGCATGTCTGTTCTGCGCGTCGGCGGCCGTCGCGGCGGCCCAGGACGCGGCCATCACCAACGTCCGCATCGTCGTCGGCAACGGCTCGGTGATCGAGAACGGGACGATCGTGATTCGCGGCGGAAAGATCGCCTCGGTCAGTCCGGGGCAGGTCACGACGCAGGGCCTGACGGTGATCAACGGCGCGGGCATGACGGCCGTGCCGGGATACATCGACGGCCACAAGCACGTGAACAACTTCAACGCCGATCAGATGCGCAATCTGCTCGAAGCCGGCACGACGACGGTGCTCGCGGCGGGCGGACCTGCCGAGCAGAACCTGGCCCTTGCCGAGCACATCAGCAAGGGCGAGTGGGTCGGCCCGCGCGTGATTCCGTCGGGCTCGGTCAACCTCCGGCAGACGCCGAACGAAGCGCGCGCGGCGGTGCAGCAGCTCGCGAAGCTCGGCGTGAGGTACACGGGCGAGATCGGCCTGACGCCGGAACCCGCGCCGTCGCAGGCGGAGATGGAAGTCCTGAAGGCGATCGTCGACGAAGCGAAGAAGGTCGGCGTCCAGGTGAACGTCCACGCGGTGAGCTCTCCGGCGATGGTTGCCGCCATCGATGCGGGCGTGAACCGCCTCGTCCACCTGCCGAACAAAGATTTCACGACGTACGAGCAGGCCGAGAAAGTCGCGCAGGCCGGCGGCATCGTCGCGGGCCTGATCGCGTTCGGCGCGCCGAACATCGACCGGCTGTCGACGGCGCCCGCGGCCGTGCAGTGGCCGAAGGACAACCAGGTCCGCTTCCGCGACGGCAAGCCGTGGCCGGAAGCGATCGCCGGCGCCAACCGGGACGCGAAGGGCCGCGCCCTCGGCACCGAAGCCGGCTACACGATCGTCAACGCACGCCGGATCTGGGACGCCGATCCGATGCACACCTCGATCTCCTACTCCACCGACCAGAACGCCGACGACGTCGTCGTGCTCGAGCACGAGCTGAAGTCGTTCAGCATCGTCTTCTCGGCGGCGGACATCTTCAGGATCATCGGGCCGAACTCGGCGCGGTTCGTCGGCATGCCCGATCAGATCGGCACGATCGAAACCGGCAAGCTCGCGGACATCCTGCTGCTCGACGGCAACCCGATGGAGCGCGACGGCATCTATACGATGCTCAAGGCCAGGGTGGTGATGAAGGAAGGCAAGGTGCTCGTGGATAAACGCGCACCGGCGGCCCCGACGCGGGCGGCGCGGTAGCTTGGTGATTTGGGATTTGGGATCAGGGATTAGGGATTAGGGATTGGCAGGGATTAGCGGGTAGGGATTACTCGCGTGGGTAGTTGGTTCTCGAGCGAGCGATGGAGACCGTGGGCGAGTTTGCCGACTTCAGTTGACAGCGGCCAGAATGCATCGCGGTCGGCTTGACGAACGTACCCGCGCCGCTCGCTGATCAACATCTGCGTTTCAAGTTCCGCGTGCTCGCCCAACGCGATGACGACGCGGTGAAGATAGCCAGGCGTGCGGTGTCTGCTTCCTTCTGCGATGTTGGAGGGAATTGACACCGCGGCTTTGCGCGATTGAAACGACAGGCCGAATCTTTCGTGCGCCGGGAAATGACCGGTCATCTCGTACACGAGGTTGGCGAGATCCATCGCCCTCTGCCATACGATCAAGTCTCGGTAGCTTGTGATCGACTCCTTCATGTCGCTCGCCTAGCAGGATGCGTGCCTGTCTCGCTGCGTTCTTCCTAATCCCTAATCCCTAATCCCTACCCCCTAATCCCCGTATAATCCCAGTAAGTGCGCTGTCTGGCCGTCTGTCAGGATGAACTCGTCATCCGGATGCTCGACGAGATTCTCCTGCCAGGCTTTGAAGTCGAGTTCATCGTCGAAAGCAAGTCCGCCGCGCGCCGGCTGCACGACGCAGGCATTCACGTCCTGGCCGGCGACCCGCGGCGGACCGACACCTACCTCAAAGCGGACCTGACGCCGGGCACCTGCGTCATCATCGAAGACAACGGCAAGCGCAGTCTGAAGAAGATGCTCGAGTCGGTCCGCGACGCGGGCGGCACGCTCGTGTACGTCCTCGGGATCGGCCTCGGCGCGAAGACGCGCGAGGAGCACATCGAGGACCTGCACCAGCACTTCCCCGACGTCGTGTACCTGTCGATGGCGGAACTGTTCGGCGGCCCGCTGCTGACCGAGTTCAGCCGGTCGCTGACGCGCGCCAAGGTCCAGCAGTACCAGCGGTACCTGAGCGACGCCGAGCGGGTGCTGATCCTGCTCCACAACGATCCCGATCCGGACGCGCTCGCGAGCGGCCTCGCGATCCGCAACGTCCTGCACCGGACCAAGACCACGGCGGTGATCGGCGCGGTGCAGGGCGTCACCCGGCCGGAGAATCTGCGGATGGTGAACCTGCTCGACATCCACGTCGAGCCGGTGACGCCGGAGAGCGTCAAGGAATACGACCGGCTCGTGATGGTCGACGTCCAGCCCCACTACTTCGGCGGCGCGATCGACCGCGCCGATCTGATCATCGATCATCATCCCGAGCAGTCGGGATACACGTCGGTGTTCAAGGACATCCGGCCGGAGTACGGTTCGACCTCGACGATCCTCACCGAGCACCTGCGCGCCGTGGACGTGAACATCTCCGAGCGGACGGCGACGGCGATGCTCTACGCGATCAAGTCCGACACGCTGTTCTTCAACCGCCAGACGAACCGCGTGGACATCGACGCGTTCTCCTATCTCTACCCGCTCGCCGATCCGACGCTGATCCGGAAGATGGAAGGCGCGGAAATCACGAGCGAACGGCTGGACTACGTGCTCCGCGCGCACCAGGCCGGCCGCATGGCGAACCAGGTGTTCTGCGCGTCGCTCGGCGCGCTGCCGCGCGAAGACTTCATCCCCTACGTCGCCGACTTCTTCCTGCAGCTCGAAGACGTGAAGTGGACGATCATCGCCGGCACGGTCGGCGACACGATGTCCATCTCGGTCCGCAACCTCGGCTACTCGAAGAACGCGGGCGAGTTCGTGCGGAAGTACTTCGCGGAGGTCGGCAGCGCGGGCGGCCACCGCGCGATGGCGAAGGCCGTGATTCCGATGAAGGCGTTCGTCGAGAAGTTCGGCACCCTGACCGACGCCGAACTGTGCGCGCTCCTGCAGCAGCTCGTCGCGGATTTCCTCTCGGACGCGACGGTTACGTCAGACCGACGCGCTCCCCGCTCGCCCCAACAACAGGCTCAATGAACAACCGGTAGGCGTCTTCGTAGCCGCGGTTCAGCAGCTCCGGCAGCGGCTGGACGCGGTCCGAGCGGTCGTCGTATTCGCCGCCGAAGTCGAACGGCCCGATCGGATTGTGCTCGGGCTGAATCGTGAACACGCGCGGGATGCGGACGGCCGCGAACTGCAGCGCGTCGCGGACGGCCGACGCTTCCGCGGCCGACAGATACTCGCCGACGCGGCCCCGGCCGTCCAGGCGTCCCGCCGCGAGCGCGTGCGGGCCGTCGACCGACGCCGCGGCCGAGACGACGATCATCTGCTCGACGCCCAGCTCGGTGAGCTCGTCGATCAGGCGCGACAGCGCGCCCGGGCGATCGCAGAGACGGTGCGTCTCGCCGCGCCAGTAGGCATCCGGCGCGAACGTCATGTGATGCGGGTCGTTCACCACGGGGACGGCGAGCGCGCCGGCGACGGCGTCGGCGGCGTGACGGCGGCCCGCGCCGCTCAGATCGACGACCTCGGCGCGCCGCACGTCGGCGTCCGCCGTGCTCGCGCGCCGGATCATGTCGCGGCGGCGATGTTCCTCGACGAGCGCGAACACGAGATCGCGGCGGGCGTCGAGATCGTGCGCGGTGATCACGAGCTCACGGAACCCCGGCTGCCCGACGTTGTCGCTCAGCAGATCGATATAGCGGCCCGACAGATCCGACGGCGTCGGCTGCTTGGTCTGCGCGCCGCCCTGCACGAGATCCCACATCGACGTCCACGCGCGGCTCAGCACCTCGCGCGACGACAGCGGCGCGCGGACGCCGCGCCACCAGAGCCCGCCGCGCTCGCGCCGCCGGTTCGACGACACGATCGTGACAACGGTTTCAGCGGCGATCGTCGACGCGGCGAGACCGAGGACGATGACGATGAGCCGCGGCAGCCACGTCGGCAGCGCCGCAGGCGCGAACAGCCGATCCGCCAGCCGCATGTACGCGCCGACCAGGCCGCTGGCACCGCCGAGACCGACCATCCGGATGACGAAGTCGAAGGGAAACACGATCGCGCCGAGCGCGACGGCGGCAAGCGGGACGACGACGAGCGCGAGCGATGCGGCCAGCGCCCAGACGGCGAGCTTCAGCGACGCGCGCCAGCCGTAGAGCCGGCTGACGGCGTCCGAGTCCCAGAACGCGTTCTCGCCCCAGAGCTTCTGTCCGCCGTCGATGGCGGCGAACACCGCGGCCAGCGCGCCCATGCCGCGGCCGGCGACGAGATCGATCTTGACGCCGGCTTCCGTGAGCGCGCGCAGCACGCCCGCGTGGTACGCGCCGGCGGTGCCCGCACCGGAAAAGACGACAGCCGTTCGAAGTTGAGGAGAGTAAGGTTCGGGGTCGGTCAATCCCCGGCCTCGTCGTGGATGGTCAGGAGCTTGACGATTTCGAATTCGCGCTTGCCGTTCGGCGTGGTCACCACCACCGTGTCGCCGACTTCCTTGTTGAGGAACGCGCGGCCGATCGGCGACGTGGTCGAAATCAGGCCCTTGGCCGCGTCGGCGTCCTCCGGCATGACGAGCTGGTAGGTCATCTTCTCGCCGGTGCTTTCGACGACGTCGAGCGTGGATCCGAAGCCCGCCTTGTCGGTGGGGATGCGATCGACGTTGATCAACGCGATCTCGGACACGCGCTTCTGGAGCATGCTGATGCGCGCCTCGACCAGCCGCTGGCGCTCCTTGGCCGCCTGGTATTCGGCGTTCTCGCGCAGGTCGCCCAGCTCGCGCGCGCGCTTGATTTCCTTCGGCAGCTCCAGCTTCAGCTCGTGATTGAGCGTGGCGATTTCTTCCTCGAATTTCCTGATCAGCCGCTCCTTCATCGTCGGGACGAATGGTACCATGGCCGGCACGTCCACGCTACGAACGCCTATGCGCATCTCCAGCCGCCAGAATCCCATCGTCAACCGCTTCAAGGCCGTCGCGCGCGGCGAGGCCGAGGGGATGCTGCTGCTCGACGGCGTCCACCTGCTGCAGGACGCGCTGGCGGCGGGCATCGAGATCGTGAACGTCGCCATCGACGCCGGCGCCGTCGAGCGGCGGGACATCAGCCGTCTGGCCGAGGTGCTGCGCGGAAAAGGTCTCGACCCGATCGTCGCGACGGCGCCGGTGATGGGCGCGCTCAGCCCCGTCCGCTCCCCGACCGGCATCGTCGCGATCGCGCGGCGGCCGGAGCGCGACGTCGCCGAGTTCTATAAAGGGCCGGCGCCCCTCGTCCTCATCGCGACCGACATCCAGGACCCCGGCAACCTCGGCGCCATCGTCCGCGTCGCCGAAGCGGGCGGCGCGACGAGCGTGCTGGCGGCCGGTGCGAGCGCCGACCCGTTCGGATGGAAAGCGCTGCGCGGATCGATGGGCAGCGCGCTGCGCCTCCCCGTCGATCGCGTCGACGCGGCGGACACGGCGATTGCCGAAGCGCGCCGCCGCCGCTGCCGCATCGTCGCCACCGTGCCGCGCGACGGACGATCGCTCTACGACGTCGATCTCGCCGGCGCGACGGCCGTGCTCATCGGCGGCGAAGGACCCGGCCTTCCTGAATCACTCATCGAGTCCGCGGACGAACGTCTGACGATCCCGATGGAACGCGGTGTCGAATCACTGAACGCGGCAGCCACCGCCGCGCTGATCGTCTACGAAGCCCGCCGCCAGCGCCATGTTTCTGTTTCCTGACGA
>DATNBT010000142.1:0-2649 GCA_035571855.1 Vicinamibacterales bacterium | reverse complement strand
AGAACACATCGATCGGCGGAGACGTTTCAAGCCGCGGCAGCCTCGCCGCTTCCCGGGTCACCGCGGTGCGGCCGTCCGCGCCGACCGTGAGGGTCGCTTCCAATTCCTGTTCGCCGGCGGCGTCGCGATACCGCACGCCGCGAACCAGACCGTCCCGCTCGATGAGCCCGACGACCTCGGCGTTCCTGAGCAGCGTGAACGTCGGAAACCGCGCCGCGTGCGAAGTGACGAACTCCAGAAAGTCCCACTGCGGCATGAACGCGATGTACCGGAACTTCGACGGCACACGCTCGAGCGAAAAGCGCAGACGCTCGCCCGCCGTCGTCTCAACCTGCACGTGCGACACCTTGCGGTGCGGCAGCTTCAGGAATTCGTCGGCAAGGCCGAGCTGATCGAGCAGTTCGAGCGTGGACGGATGGATGGTGTCGCCGCGGAAGTCGCGAAGGAAGTCGTTGTGCTTTTCGAGGACGACGACCGAAATGCCGGCGCGGGAGAGAAGAAAGCCGAGTACGGCCCCGGCGGGGCCGCACCCGGCAATGGCGCAGGTGGTACTCACCACCCGCTCATGTTAGCCGTTGGCAGGGCGAACCGTCACGAAGCGGGTCTGACCTTCGCGTTCGACGAGCAGCAGCACCGGCCGGTCCGTCGTCTTGCGCACCGCGTCCCGCAGGGCGTCCACCGAGTCGACGGGCTTGCGATTCACTTCCTTAATCACATCCCCTTCGCGAAGGTCCGCATCCGCCGCGCGGCTGTCCGGGTTGACGCCGGTAATGACCAGACCTTTGTTGTTTTTCTCGACGCTGATGCCGAGAGCGGCCTTGTCCGCCGGTTCCGACTCGCTGTTGCGGGCGAGGCGCTTTCCGCCGTCGACTTCGGCCAGCTTCACGGACACGGTCTTCTCGGCACCGTCGCGATTGATGACGACAGCGGCCGTGGTGCCCGGCGTCGCATCCGCCACGTGATTGCGGAGGCTGTTGATGTCGCTCACCTGGGAGCCGTTGAACGAGAGGATGACGTCACCGCGCTTCAGCCCCGCGCGATCCGCCGCGCTGTCAGGCGTCACGTCGCTGATGATCGCGCCGCCCACGTGCTTCAGGCCGAGGCTGTCCGCGAGCTCCGAGGTGACCGGCTGCACGATGACGCCGAGCTGCGAGCGATGGACGCGGCCGTCCTTCCGCAGATCCGCCATCACGTGCTTCGCCATGTTCGACGGAATCGCGAAGCCGATGCCGATGTTCGCGTCGACCGGCGACAGCATCTCGGCGTTGATGCCGATCACTTCGCCCTTCGTGTTCACCAGGGCGCCGCCCGAATTGCCGTGGTTGATCGGCGCGTCGGTCTGCAGGAAGTCCTGGTAGTTGCGGTCGCCCTCTTCGCCGCCCGACCCGGTCGAACGTCCCTTGGCGCTGACGATGCCCATCGTCACCGTCTGGCCGACGCCGAGCGGGTTGCCGATCGCGAGGACGACGTCGCCGACCTGCGCGTTGTCGGAGTTGCCGAGCGACGCGGTGGTCAGGTTCGTCGCGTTCACTTTGATGAGCGCGAGGTCGCTCGGCTTGTCGGTGCCGATGACCTTGCCGTCGAGCGTCCGGCCGTCGTTCAGATCCACCGAGATCTTGTCGGCGCCGTCGACGACGTGGTTGTTGGTCAGGATGTAGCCGTCGCCGCTGACGACCACGCCGGACCCGAGCCCCCTCTGACGGAAGGTGCGCGGCACGATCCGCTGCTGACGGCGTCCGCGCGGCGACGCGTCGTCGTCGCCCTGATCGCCGAAGAAACGGCGGAAGAAGTCGTCGCCGTCGAATTGCGCCGGCTGGACCGCCGCCTTGCCTTCGACACGGATCGTCACGACGGCGGGAGCGACGTTCTTGACGACGTCCGCGTACGAATCGCGTCCGCCGGCGAGTGCAGCGGTGTGCCCGGGGACCGTTGCGGTCTGCTGAACGTGCGTGGCGGAATCAGCCGCCGGTGACGCCGTGGCTGCCAGGCCGTGCCACGCCGCGCCGGTGATAAGAGCAGTCGCGGCCGCCGCGACCAGTCCTGCCTTGATACGGAATCGAGAGTTCATGGAAAGCGTTCCTCCTTGCTCTCTCGATTAGACGGCCCCGCACCTTTCCGGGTCGTGACGGGAACATTACAAATATGAGAGGTTCAGGGTTCACGGTTCAGGTTCAGAGGCTTACCGTAAAAGTCGAGCCGTGACCGCGGGTGCTCTCGACGGTCACAGTCCCGCCATGCGCTTCCACGATCGCCTTGACGAGACTCAGGCCGAGGCCGAGGCCGCGTTCGGTGCGGCTCTGGTCGCCGCGGAAGAGTCGTTCCCAGATCCTCGGCAGTTCGCCGGCGGGAATCCCGATGCCGGTGTCGCGCACACGTATGACGGCGCGGCTGCCGTCGCGCGCGGCTGAGATGTCGACGCGTCCTCCCGCGGGGGTGTATTTGATCGCATTATCGAGCAGGTTCGCGGCGACCTGCTCCAGGCGCACGCGATCGACCGAAACGACCACCTCCGGATCCGTCTGCGCTTCGAGCGTGATGCCTTTGACGTCCGCCGTGTCGCGGTAGAGATCGACGGCACGCTCGACGATCCCGGCCAGGGGCATGGTTTCGCGATGCAACTCGATCGCGCCGCTTTCGGCTTCAGAAATG
>DATNBT010000141.1:0-5192 GCA_035571855.1 Vicinamibacterales bacterium | reverse complement strand
GCGGGAACCAGGACACGTCTAGCAGCAGGGCGCACTATATGACTTTAGAGAGCAACTTGCGCGCCATGGCGCCGCGGCCTCTCCCAAATGGCCGAACCGCATTTTCGACGTGCGGTTACGGAAAATCGGCAGACCCTTGGCGGCGGCTCCAGAGCCGCAGACTGTTCCATTTCGTGGCTCGCGGAGGGACGCGGCGACCCGTTTCGGGACAGTGAGGCTATACATCAATATATTCATATATAATAGGCCGCATGTCGCCCCGCCTGCTCGCGTGCCTGCGGACCTACACCCGCCAGCTTGCGCTGGCCGACCTCCTCGCCGGCGTCACCGTCGGCCTCGTCGCGCTCCCTCTCGCGATGGCGTTTTCCATCGCGTCGGGGCTGTCGCCGCAGGCCGGCATCTATTGCGCCGTCGTGACCGGCTTCCTCGTCTCGGCGCTCGGCGGATCGCGCGTCCAGATTGCCGGGCCGACCGGCGCCTTCGTCGTTGTCGTCGCCGGCATCGTCACGAAGTACGGCGTCGACGGCCTCTTCATGTGCACGATGATGGCCGGCGTCATGCTCGTCGTGATGGGCCTCACCGGCATGGGATCGGCGGTGAAGTTCATCCCGCGCCCGGTCGTCGTCGGCTTCACGAACGGGATCGCGGTCCTCATCGCGAGCACGCAGCTCCGCGACTTCTTCGGCATCAATCTGCAAAACGTGCCGGGCGAGTTCTGGCCGCGCCTGGTCGCGCTCGCGTCGAAGGCGTCGACGTTCTCGCCGCAGGCGACGGTCGTCGCGATCGTCACGCTCGGGATCATCATCGCGGTCATGCGGTTCGTGCCGCGGCTTCCGGGATCGATCCTGGCGCTCGCGGCCGTCACGATCGGTGCGCGGCTGATGCATCTCGACGTCGAGACGATTGGATCGCGGTTCGGCGGCATCCCGGCCGGACTGCCGCACGTCGCGATCCCGTCGTTCCACCTGTCGCTCGTGCCGACACTGATCATGCCGGCGATCACCGTCGGCCTGCTGGGCGCGATCGAGTCGCTGATGTCGGCGATGGTCGCCGACAAGATGATCGGCGATCGTCACGACTCGAACACCGAGCTCGTCGCGCAGGGCGTCGCGAACATCGTCTCGCCGATGGTCGGAGGTCTTCCGGCGACGGGCGCGATCGCGCGGACGGCGACCAACATCCGGTCAGGCGCGAAGACGCCGGTGGCCGGCATCGTGCACGCGCTGACGCTGCTGACGATTCTTCTCGTGGCCGCGCCGCTCGCCGGCGCGATCCCGATGGCCGTGCTCGCGGCCATCCTGATGATCGTTTCCTACAACATGGGCGAGTGGCGGGAGATCCCCGAGCTGCTGCGGCTGACGAAAGCCGACATCGCCGTCTGGGTCGCGACCTTCGCGCTGACCGTCTTCGCGGACCTGACCGTCGCCGTCGAAGTCGGCATGATCCTCGCCGCGCTGCTGTTCATCCGTCGCGTCGCGCAGACGACGACCATCGCGCCGGTGACCGATGAATACATCCGCGAGAGCCACCATCACAGCCTGCACCGGCTGACGATTCCGCCGTACGTCCGCGTGTTCCGCATCCACGGGCCGTTCCTGTTCGGGGCCACCGACAAACTGAGAATGGTGACCGACGACATGGACGGCCTGCCGGAGATCGTCGTGCTGCGGCTGCGCAACATGAACGCGCTCGACGCGACCGGCCTGCGCGCCTTCGAGGACCTCGCCGACGAACTGCATGCCTCAGGCCGCACGCTGCTGCTCTGCGGCGCCCGCGCGCAGCCCGCGCACCTCATGGCCCGCGCAGACTTCCACAGCCACGTCGGCGACCGCAATATCTGCGAGAATATCGAGCACGCGATCAGGCGCGCGGAGGACATCCACCACGCGCGCGCCCAGGTGAGTGCATGACCGGACCGTCACACGAGCTCCAGACGCTGAAAGCCGAGTTCTTCCGCGCGATGGCGCACCCGGCGCGCATCCGCATCCTCGAAGTGCTGTCGGAAAAAGGGGAGCACAGCGTGCAGGCGCTGCAGCAGCGCCTCGACGTGGATCAGCCGATCGTCTCGCAGCATCTCTCGAAGCTGCGGGCCCACGGCGTCGTCACCAGCCGCAAGCAGGGGACGACGGTCAACTACGCGCTGGCGGATCCGCGGATCGCGGAGCTGTTGAAGCTCGCGAAGGAGATCCTGAACCGGCGGCTCACCGGGACGAGAACGCTCCTTCACGAACTACGGCGTCAGGGCTAGAAACCGAACAGGCTGGTGCCCGCGGCCGGTCGTGCGGTCGTCGTGGCCGGTGCGGCCGCTGCCGCGGGCGCCTGCTGTTGCGGCTGTGCGGACGCGGCGGCCGGCGCGGCCTGCGCGGCAGCAGGCCCCGCTTCCTGCAGCGCCTCGAAGTCCACGAGCGCCAGGTCGTACTGGAGCACGGCGTTGAGCTCCGCCGCCTTCGCCTGCGCCAGATCGCGCTGCGCCTGAATCACGAAGAAGCTCGTCGACAGGCCGACGTCGAACCGCTTGCGCTCGACGTCGAGCCGCTGCTCGGCGAGCTCCCGCGCCGCGCGCGTCGTCGCAATCCGCTTCGCGTTCATGTCGATCTTCCAGCCGGCGTCCCGCACCTGCTGAATCGCCCGCGACTCCGAGCTCTTGAGGCGCTCCTGCGACTGCTGCCGTTCCAGCCTCGCGCGCGCCGCCGCGGCGTCTTCGGTGCTTCCGCCGAGCGGATAGGTGACGCTGACGCCGGCCGTCCACGTCGGGTAGTTGTGCGCGAACAGCTGATTGAGCACCGTGCCGAACGGCGTGACGAGCCCGGGCCCGACGATGATGCCGGGGAAGCCCGTGCTGGTGTCGCGCAGAATCTGCGTGCCCCCGAGCCCGCTGGCCGTGTACCCGAGGTTGAAGCGCACGTCCGGCAGCTTCTGGTTGTCGGCGAACTTCACGCCGACGTTGGCGTTCTCGATGTCCTTCTTCGCGCGCGCGAGATCCGCGCGCGTGTCGAGCGCCCGCGTCACCGCCGCGTCGAGATCGGGCGTGAGCGTCGCGACGGGCGGCGAGTCGATCGGTTCGAGGGGCGTGTTCCACATCGAGCGATCGGCGGGATCGAAGATCAGCACGCGCAGGCGATCCTCGGCTTCGCGGACGGCGGTCTGCGCGATGATCAGCTGTTCCTCGTCGGAGGCGACTTCCGCCTGCGCCGACAGCAGGTCGAGCGGCGGCGACTGCCCGACGTCCACCTTCGCCTTGTTCACGCGCGTCAGCTCCTGCGCGAGGTCGAGCGCCGATTGCCGCGCGCCCACGTTCGCGATCGCGGCCGCCAGATTCCAGTACGCGCTCTTCACGTTCGCCGTCGTGTGGACGAGGCTCTCGCGCAGGCGCGTGCCGGCGATGTCGCGGTTGATCCGGCTCGTCTTGAGCTGCTGCCTCGCGGAGTCGATCGCGAGGTCGCGCACGAGCGGCTGCGAGACGGCGAGCGACAGACCGGACGTCAGCAGCGGGTTGTAGCTCGTGAGGAAGCTGTTCGTGTCGGTGTGCACCGCGCTGAACGACACGCTGTAGGACGTCCCGAACTTCGGCAGCCGCTGGCTCAGGCCGGCCGACGAGGTGACCGCGTCGGTCTGCGTCGGCGTCGGAATCAGGAAGCTGCTCGGCGGCTGAATCTGGTTGTTGCGATTCACGCTCGACGACACGGCGGGGCGGAAGGCGCCGGCCGCCGCCGCGACGCGCGTGTCGCTGATCTGCGGATCCAGGCGATCGGCGGACAGATCGGGATTGTGGTCGAGCGCCATCTGCACGGCCTCGTCCACGGTGAGCCGGAGCGGCGCGGCGGTGGACGCCGCCGGCGTCTGCGCCGACACCGACGTCGCCGCGAACGCGAGGATGAGCAGAGCGGTGGTCACGGTCTTGGCCATGGCTGGTACCTGCACGGGCTTGCGTTTGAAAATCCGCTGCTGGAGATCGTCGAAGAGCGAGTAGGCCACCGGCGTCACGAGCAGCGTCAGCACGAGGGCGAGCGACTGGCCGCCGAAGACGACGAAGCCGATGGCGTGGTTGGTGCCCGAACCGATGCCGCGCGACGTGATCAGCGGAATCATTCCCGCCACGAACGCGAACGTCGTCATCAGAATCGGCCGCAGCCGATCGCGGCTGGCCTGAACGATCGCGTCGCGCGTCGTCAGGCCCGTGTCCTTGAGCTGGTTCGCGTGATCGATCTGCAGAATCGAGTTCTTCTTCACGACGCCGAACAGCACGAGCAGTCCGAGCGCCGAGAGGATGTTCAGCGACTGGCGGAAGATGATGATCGACAGCAGCGCGAAGGGCAACGTCAGCGGCAGCGAGAGCAGAATCGTGATCGGATGCAGCCACGATTCGAACTGCGCCGCCAGAATCAGATACATGAAGACCAGCGAGAGGACGAACGCGAGGATGAAGTTCTGCGCCGCGCGCCCGAGCTCCTTGGAGCGTCCGGCCATGGCGCCGCGATAGTCCGGCCCCGCGTGCATGGCGTTGAACTCGTCGACCATCGCGTTCTGCACGGCGGCCTGCGAGGCATTCGGCAGCAGGTTGGCGAACACCGTCACCTGACGCTGGCGATTGAGGCGGTTGATGTCCGACG
This sequence comes from Vicinamibacterales bacterium, assembly GCA_035571855.1. GTDB lineage: Bacteria > Acidobacteriota > Vicinamibacteria > Vicinamibacterales > CAVVIG01 > DATNBT01. The sequence continues at coordinate 582 of DATNBT010000141.1, read as the reverse complement.
GCGCCGAACCCGGCGTGAAGTTCGCGACGTTGTCGAGCGAAACGGCGCCCAGCCGGGACGAGGGCACCGTCAGCGCGGCGACGGCCTGCTGCGTGCTCCGGTCGGCCTGCTGCGCGCGCAGGTGGACCTCGTACTGCTCGCCGGCCTCGTTGTAGGTCGTCACCTGATCGCCGCCGACGAGCAGCCGCAGCGCTTCGGCCGCGTCGGCGATCTGGACGCCGAGGTCCGCGGCCTTCGGCCGGTCGACGCGCACGGACATCTCGGGCTTCCCGGCGTTCATCGACGTGTCGACGTCGACGACGCCCGGCAGCTTCTTCACGCGCGCGACGAGCTGCTTGCTGTAGGCGTCGAGCTTCGCGAGGTCGGCGCCGTTGATGATGAACTGGATGTCCGCGTTCTGGCTCCCGCCGCCGCCGATGTTCGCGATCGGCTGCACGGAGGTCCGCAGGTTCGCCGCGAACGGCGGGAGCACCTCGTTGCGAATCGCGGTCATGACGGTGAACTGATCCCGCCTGCGCGCGTCGATCGGCTTGAGACGGACGTAGATGTTGCCGAGGTTGCGTGTCTTCGCCGCGTCGCCGG
>DATNBT010000140.1:0-6904 GCA_035571855.1 Vicinamibacterales bacterium | reverse complement strand
CCTCGACGTCGTCCGTCTCGGCCAGCGTCTCGTCAGCCGCGTGGTCGAAACCCTCGCCGTCGATCGCATGTCGCTCATGCTGGCCGACGAGCGGTCGGGCGACTTCGCGACCATCGGCGACTTCGGATTCCGCGGCGGCGTTCCGGCGCTGAGCCGCGACTCGTCGCTGATGTCGCGGCTGGACGCCGGCCACACCGTGGCGCTCGACGATCCGATCGCGGCCGCGCTGTTTGCCGCCGAGGACGTCGAGTTCTGGCGCGACACGGGCATCGATTACTTCGTGCCCTGCATGTTCGAGGGCGGCGCGATCGCGGTGCTCGCGCTCGGCCGCAAGGAAAGCGACGAGCCGTTCAACAGCGAGGACCTCGCGCTGCTGAACTCGGTCGCCGGCCAGATCGCCACGGCGATCGAGAACGGCCGTCTCTACCGTCAGCTGCATCTGAAGGCCGAAGAGCTCGGCCGGATGCGCGAGTTCAACGAGAACATCCTCGAGTCGCTCGACGACGGGCTCGCGGTGTTCGACGCCGACGAGCGGATCGTCCGCTGGAACCGGGCGCTCGAGAGCTTCTACGGCGTGTCGCGCACATCCGCCATCGGCCGCCAGCTGGACGACGTGTTCGATCGCTCGTTCGTGGAGGCCATCCGCGCCGCCCATCGCGAAAACCCGTTCGGCGCCACGTTGTACCGGATGCCGCTGACGCGCCGTTCGCGGACGGTGGCCGGAAGCCAGACGGAGAAGCTGCTCGTCAACTCGACTGTGGTGCCGCTGCAGGAGGCCGCCGGCGGTCCCGACGCGGTGGTCGGCACGATTCTCCTGCTCGAGGACATCACCGACCGCGTGCAGCTCGAAGAGCAGCTGCAGATTTCCGAGAAGATGGCGTCCATCGGCCTGCTCGCCGCCGGTGTCGCGCACGAGGTCAACACGCCGCTCACGGGCATCTCGAGCTTCACGCAGATGCTGCTCGACGGCGCCGACAAGAGCGATCCGAAGACGGTGCTGCTCGAGAAGATCGAGAAGCAGACGTTCCGCGCCGCGAGGATCGTCAACGGCCTGCTCAACCTCTCGCGGCCGGGCACGGGCGACAGCGATCGCAACTCCGTCGACATCAACGCGGTGATCGGGGACGTCTTCGCCCTGCTCGAGCATCAGTTCGAAGCGCAGAACGTCAAGATTCGCCGCGAGCTGACGTCGGCGCCGGCCATCGTGCTCGGCATCGAACATCAGCTCCAGCAGGTGTTCCTCAATCTGTTCCTGAACGCGCGCGACGCGATGCCGCGCGGCGGCTGGCTGTCGGTGGCGACGCGCTTCGACGAAGACGGCATGGTCCTCATCGAGGTGTCCGACACCGGCTCGGGCATTCCGTCGGAGTACCTGGCGCGCATCTACGACCCGTTCTTCACGACCAAGGCCATCGGCCGCGGCACCGGCCTCGGGCTGTCCATCACTTACGGCATCGTCCGCGACCACTCAGGCTCGATTCAGTGCGACAGCGCGATAGGCCAGGGCACGAAGTTCACGCTGACGCTCCCGCTCGAGCAGATTCCGGCGCGGAGCGCCACGAAGTAGACCATGGCGGGATCCCACAAAGGCACCATCCTCGTCGTCGACGACGAGGAAATCATGCGCGAGATTCTCGAGACGCTGCTGACCCGCGACGGGTACGACGTGCGGCTCGCGGCGTCCGGCAACGAAGGACTCGAGCTGGCGCGGTCGCTGCCGTTCGACGCCGCCATCGTCGACATCATGATGCCCGGGCTCGACGGCATCGCGACGCTCGACGAGCTGAAGCGGATCGACGAAGACCTCGCGGTCATCATCATCACCGCGTACGCGTCGGTCGAGAGCGCGATCTCCGCGATGAAGAGCGGCGCGTTCGACTACATCACCAAGCCGTTCAAGAACGACGAAGTGCTCGTCGTCGTGCGCAACGCGATGGAGCGGCGCCGGCTCGTCACCGAGAACCGGTCGCTCCGGCAGAACATCCAGGAGCGGTACCACAAGTTCGCGAACATCATCGGCCGCAGTCCGCGGATGCGCCAGGTGTTCGACCTGATTATTCAGGCGGCGCCGAGCCGGTCGACGATCCTGATTCAGGGCGAGAGCGGCACGGGCAAGGAGCTCGTCGCGCGCGCGATTCACGCGAACTCATCGCGCGCGGATCGATCGTTCGTGACGGTCAACTCCGGCAACCTTCCCCCGGACCTGCTCGAGTCGACGCTCTTCGGCCACGTCAAAGGCGCGTTCACGGGCGCGGTGTATCCGAAGAAGGGGCTTTTCGATCTCGCCGACAAAGGCAGCATCTTCTTCGACGAAATCGGCAACGTGCCGCTCGAAACGCAGGCCAAGCTGCTGCGCGTCATCCAGGAGCGCGACTTCATGCGGCTCGGCGGCATGGAGACGATCAAGGTCGACGTCCGCATCATCGCGGCGACCAACGTCGATCTGCGGAAGATGATGGAGGAGGGCAGGTTCCGCGAAGACCTCTTCTACCGTCTCCACGTCATCTCGATTCAGCTGCCGCCGCTGCGCGACCGGAAGGACGACATCCCGCTGCTGACGCAGCACTTCCTCAACAAGTACGGCGAGGAAAACCGCAAGACGGGGCTGGAGCTGACGCCGGACGCGCTCGATCTGATCTCGCAGTACGACTGGCCGGGCAACGTGCGCGAGCTCGAGAACGTCATCGAACGCGCGGTCGTGCTCACCTCAGGACCGAGAATCGACGCGGACCTGATCCCCGAGCACGTGCGCAAGTCGACGACGCAGCAGCTGCCGCCGCAGTTCGTCGTGCCTCCGGAAGGCATCTCGTTCAAGGAAGTCATCACCGACTTCGAGAAACGCCTGATCGAGTCGACGCTCGAAGCCGCGGGCGGCGTCCAGAAGCGCGCCGCCGAGCTCCTGCACATCAAGCCGACGACGCTGAACGAGATGATCAAGCGGCACGACATCCGTCCGCGCCGCAAGCGCGCCGGCTCGGGTCAGGCGGGCGGTGAGGGGCCGGAGCCGGAATCCGCCGGGGAAATCGTCGGCCCTATCGGGCGTTCCTGAGCTTCGCGAAGACGCGCTCGTACCTGGCGAGCACGACATCCCACCGGTAGTTGTTGCGGACGTACTCGCGGCCGTTGCGTCCCAGGGCCGCGCGTAATCCGCCGTCCCCCATCATCAGCTTCAGGCACTCGGTGAACTCGTCGCGGCTGGCGTACCAGAGGCCGGCATTGCTCCGGGTGCAGTGTTCGACGAGCACTTCGCTGCGGGCGTTGACGAGGATCGGCGTCCCGACGCTCATCGCTTCGAGCGCGAGCAGCGACAGGCTTTCGTACGGCGACGGGCAGACGACGACGTCGGCGGCTTCGAGCGCCTGCACGCGCTCGCGGTCCGACAGCAGGCCGGCGAAGCGGACGTGCGGATCCTCCGGCAGCGACATCATCTTGATGCCCATCAGCGCGAGCGTCGCATCGCCGCCGCCGCTGACGTACGCGTTGAAGTACTCGAGCAGCTCCTCGCAGCCCTTGCCGGGCTCGATGCGGCCGCCATACAGCACCAGCGGCCCGTGAAGGCGATGGCGGCGGCGGAAGACGGCGCCGCGCGACACGAGATGCGAGGGGAAGGACGACGTGCCGGCGCTCTCGCTCGCTTCTTCGGCGGCGTCGCCTTCCTCGTCCGGCGGAGCCGGCATCCGCGGATACGGATTGTGCTGCGGCAGGTCGACGCCGACGCCGGCCACCTCCTCGAGCAGCGGCCGTTCGGGAAACATCTCTTTGACGAAGCGATGCTCGGCCTCGGTGTTGTAGATCATCGCGGCCGGCCGGCTGAAGAGCTCCTTGAAGATGCCCAGCCGGATCGGCGGCTCGTCGTGCGCGGTGGGCACGAGCACGCTGCGGCCGGGCGCGATCTCGAGTCCGAGCACCGTCGGCGCGTAGAGGTACGTGAAGAAGACGAGCACGTCGAACTGCTGATGCTGGCGCCGGATGTGCTCGATGAGCGCCGGACTCCACGGGCCCTGCTGTTTCAGCCACTCGATCTCGTCGTTGCGTGAGTGGGAGTTGTTGTAGATCCAGTCGGAGTACTTGTTGAAGGCGGCCATGTCGCGCGTCTGCGCGTTGGCGAAGCGGCGGACCGTGACGCCGCGAATCCGATCCGATCCTTCCGGATACTCGTTCGCCCAGGTGACGTAGTCGCGCGCGCACGTCGTCAGGACTTCGACGTCGTGCTCCGTGGCGAGGCGTTCGGCGACGAGGCGGCAGAGATGCTCGGCGCCGCCGAGGACTTCCGTGCCGTAGCGCTGGATGACGAAAGCCAGTTTCACGAGAGCGATCCGATCAGCGCGGCGAGCTCGCGGGACAGACGCGCCTCGCTGAAATCCTGGAGCCGCCGGCGCTGGCCCGCGATGACCTCGTCCCGAAGCGTGTCGTTGAAGGCCAGCTCGTCGAGCAGTTCGGCCGCCAGCTCGAGATCCTTCGGAGCGAACTGGACGCCCGCGCCGCCGAGCGTGTCGGGCACGGCCGAGCTCGCGTAGGCGAGCACCGGCACGTCCGCGGCCATGGCTTCGACCAGCGGGACACAGAAGCCCTCATGCTCGCTCAGCGAGATGTACACGTCCGCATGCTGGTAATAGATGGCGAGCTCCTGATCCGGTACGGCATCGGTGAAGACCACGCGGTCTCTTCGGAGCCCGAAGCGCCGCATCAGCCCGCGAAGCGCCGAATAATACTGCGGCACCAGATCGCAGCGGCCGACGAAGAGAAAGCGGCCGTCGCGACCCACGTGCCGAGTATAGAACGCGGCCAGCCGGAGATGATCTTCGATCATCTTGTTCGGCACGATCCGGCCGACGAACAGGAAATTCATCAGCCCGTCGTCCAGCAGCGCCTCGAGGCCGGGCAGGTGGACCGGGGCGGTGACCCTCCGCGTGTCGACGGCGATCGGCAGGACGCCGGTGCGCGTGAACCCCATCGCGGCCAGCTCGCGCCGGTTGAACTCCGAGTCGCCGAGGGCGATGTCGACGTGATCGACGAGCGTCGGCAGTTCCTCGCGGCCGCGGTTCGCGACGTCGTACAGGTTGGCGTCCCACCCGGCAAAGAAACTCGCGGGCGTCACGTTGTGATACTGGAGCACGCGCCGGCCCGGCTGCGATCGAAACACCGTCGTCATCGGGGAGTAGACGCCGTAATGAAAGATCGTCACGTCGCCGCGGCAGGCCGTGGGGTCGTCGAAGGGCAGCACGTCGCCGGCGAGCTCGGGCTCGATGTGAATCGCGTAGACATCCGACGTGTGACCCAGTTCCCGGAGCAGCTGCCGCACGCGACGCGCGTTGTCGCCCATCGCGTCGCCGTAGTGCGCGTTCGGCAGCCACTGATTGACGATCACGACGCGCTCCGGAGGACGTCGGCGGCCGGCGGCACGTCGCGCTTTCTGCGCTCGCTCCATCCGGGAAGCGGCGGGATGCCGTCCTTCGGCGGAGCCTTCTGCAGCTGCACGAACATCTCGTGGTACTTGCGTTCGATCACGCGCCAGTCGTAGTGGTCCCGTACATACTGACGGCCGCTGCGCCCGAGCGTCGCGCTCAGCCAGCGGTTCCCTTCGATCGCCTGCAGCATGGCGGCGAACTCCCCGGCGTTCTGGTAGCAGAGTCCTCCATTGCCGCGGGTACATTGTCCGCGCAGGACGTCCGATCGGCCGTTGGCGAGGACCGGCTTGCCGAGCGTCCAGGCTTCGAGCGCGGTGCGGGAGAGGCTCTCGTACCGCGACGGCACGAGCACGACGTCGGCCGCGGCCATCGCGTCGAACTTCGATGCGTCGTCGAGCACGCCGACGTGCCTGATCCGCTGATGCGCCGGAATCCCGAGCGGTCCGTCGCCGGCGACGACGAGCGACAGCCGGGACGATCGTTCCTTCGCGTACCGCTGAAACAGGTCGAAGAGCTCCGCGCATCCCTGGCGATCGTCGACGCGCCCGATGTAGAGCGCGAATCCGCCGCGGATGTTGTGCGCCTGCCTGAAGCGTCCCGCCTGAGGATTGGCCGGGACGTCCACGCCGGCGCCGACGATGACGCCGGGCACCTGGGCGTTTCGCGCGACGCCCTGAATCAGCGAGCGCTCTTCCGGCGAGTTGTAGAGAATTGCCCGGGCGCCCCGAAAGACGTCGTGAAAGACGCGCAGGCCGATCGCGTGATCGCGTTCGGCCCTCGGCACGAGCACCGCGCGCGACGGCACGGCGTGCGCGCCGTAGAACGAATGGCAGTAGCGGTAGTCGAAGAACAGGCAGAAGTCGTACGACTCGCCGTGCCTGCGCAGATGACGCACGAGGCCGCGGCTGACCGGGCCTTCGGCCTCAATCCATTTCAGCTCGTCGCCGAGCGAATGGGTCTCGTTGAACACGCGCGCGCGCAGGCGCGCCGAGGCGTTCTCGCTGCGGGACTTCGACACACGGAACCGGCGGACCGTGACGCCGTTGATCTTCTCCTGACCGGATTTGAAGCCGTTCGCCCAGGTGCGCTCGTCGCGTGCGCACGTCGTCAGCACTTCGAGCTCGGCGTGCTGGACCAGATGTTCGGCGATGTAGCGGGCGTGAAGTTCGGTGCCGCCGTGAACGCCCTCGCCGTAGCGTTGAACGACGACGGCCAGCTTCACTGCGGCGTGGAGTCGGTGCCCGGGCCGCCGTCCTCGGGCTCGTCCCCGAACGGCTCGGCGCCGGCGTCGTCCGCATGGTCGTCGAGCGAGGGCGCCGCGTCTCCAGCCTGAACGGGTTGGCCGGTGACGCCGTCGGGCGGCTGCGGCGCGGGCGGCGCGCCGGGCGTTCCGCCAGGCAGGCCCGCTCCACCACCGCGGCGGCCTCGACGGCGGCGGCGGCGGCGGCGCTGGCCCTGACTTTCGGGCGATCCGGGCGCCGGTGCGCCTTGCGCCG